>JBIOVC010000231.1:0-2594 GCA_044867545.1 Hyphomicrobiaceae bacterium
GACGTGCCGGTGATCGCCGACGGCGGCATCAAGTTCTCCGGCGACATGGTGAAGGCGCTGGCCGCCGGCGCCGAGTGCGTCATGATCGGCTCGCTGCTCGCCGGCACCGACGAGGCGCCGGGCGAGACCTATCTCTACCAGGGCCGCACCTATAAGGCCTACCGCGGCATGGGCTCGGTGGGCGCCATGGCCCGCGGCAGCGCCGATCGGTACTTCCAGCAGGAGGTGAAGGACACGCTGAAGCTGGTGCCGGAGGGCATCGAAGGCCAGGTGCCCTACAAGGGGCCGGTGGACGGCGTGCTGCACCAGCTGGTGGGCGGCCTGCGCGCCGGCATGGGCTACGTGGGCGCGGCCACCCTGAAGGACCTGCGCGAGCGGGCGCGCTTCGTGCGGGTTTCGCCGGCGGGGCTGAGCGAGGGGCACCCGCACAGCATCGGCATCACGCGCGAGGCGCCGAACTACCAGCGCAACGGGTAGACGTGTAGGTTGGGTCAAGCGAAGCGCAGACCCAACGCGTGTGAGCCTCCACGGATGTTGGGTCTTCGCTGCCGCTCGACCCAACCTACGATTTCTACGATCTTCCAGAGGGAGGCCGGCTCGCGCAGGGCCGGAAGCGTCAAGTGAGCCAGGTTGCCATTCTCTATCCCGTCTTCGTGCAGGTGTTTCTGACGGTTGCCGTCTACTCTCTGCTGTTGACAGCCCGCGCCCGTGCCCTGAAGGCCGCGGGCCGGCAGCGCGGCAGCGGCGACATCGCCATGGGCCGCTATGCCTGGCCGGAGGAGGCCGAGAAGCGCGCCCACAACCAGCGCAACCAGTTCGAGCTGCCCGTGTTGTTCTATGCGGCGGCGGGCTTTGCGCTGATCGTCGGCGCGGTCGATACGACGATGCTGGCTTTGGCCTGGGCGTTCGCGTTGAGCCGCGTCGTCCATGCCGCCATCCATATCGGGCCGAACAAAGTGCGCTGGCGCGGGCCGATGTTCATCCTTGGCTTCCTGATCGTAACCGCGATGTGGCTGAAGCTCTTCCTGCACGTCGTGATGAGCTCTACCTAACCCTCTATGCGGACCGGAGCCCAGATCAAGGCCGCCATCGAGGTGCTCGACGAGGCGCTCAACCGACACCGGCCCGCCGCCAATGCGCTCTCCGACTGGGGCAAGAGCCACCGCTTCGCCGGCTCGGGCGACCGCGCCGCCATCGGCAACCTGCTCTACGATGCGCTGCGCCGGAGGCGGTCGCTGGCGGCGCAGATGGAGAGCGACACGCCGCGCGCCATCGTGCTGGCGGCGGCGTCGCGCGCCCTGGGCCTCGCGCCGGAGGCAGTGATCGCCAGCGCCGACGGCTCGCCGCATGCCATCGAGCCGCTGAGCGAGGCCGAGCAGGCGGGCCTCCAGCGAGAGCTTCCGCAGGATTCGCCGATCTCGGTCCGCGGCGACTTCCCCGATTGGCTGGAGGCCTCCTTCGAGCGCGCCTTCGGGGCCGCTGCCGCCGAGGAAGGCGCGGCGCTCGCCAGCCGAGCACCCGTCGATCTGCGCGTCAACGGGCTGAAGGCCGATCGCGACAAGGTCATGCGGGCGCTGGCCCGCTTCTCGCCGATAGCCGCACCTTACTCCCCCGTCGGCGTCCGGTTGCCGGCGCCGGAGGGCGCAGGGCGGCAGCCCAACGTCGAGGCCGAGCCGGGTCACGGCAAGGGTTGGTACGAGGTGCAGGACGAGGGTTCGCAGCTCGCCGCGCTGATGGCGGGAGCGACACCGCGCAAGCAGGTGCTCGACCTTTGCGCCGGCGCCGGCGGCAAGACGCTGGCCTTCGCCGCCAGCATGCGCAACACCGGCCAGGTCTACGCCTACGACGGCGATCCCCACCGGCTGCGCCCCATCTTCGAGCGGTTGAAGCGGGCCGGCGCCCGCAACGTCCAGACGGTGCCGGCCGGCGACGAGGCCGCGCTCCGCGAGCTCGGCCCGCGCTTCGATGCGGTCTTCATCGATGCGCCCTGCACCGGCACGGGCGCCTGGCGCCGCCGCCCCGATGCCAAGTGGCGTCTGAAGCCCGCCAATCTCGTGCAACGCCAACAAGAGCAGCGCGCGCTGCTGGAGCTTGCGGCGCCGCTGGTGAAGCCGGGCGGACAGCTCGTCTTCGTCACCTGCTCGGTCCTGCCGGAAGAGAACGGCGATCAGGTCGCCTCGTTCACAGCCGGCCATCCCGAGTTCGCTTCCGTGCCTTGGCGCGAGGCCTGGGCGGCCGGTGTGGGCGGAGAGGCGCCGAGCTCTGCCTGCGGCGATGCGGCGCTCCTGCTCACGCCCGCGCGGCACGGCACCGACGGCTTCTTCGTCGCCGTGCTCAATCGGGCCGCATAGAATCGCGCGTAGCTCGCCTGTCGTGGTGCCGGGTCATCCACGCCATACGCTTGCGCGGAGCGCCGGCCGTCCACAGATAAGTGTTTGACAGGGAAAATGGCCCGACTAAGGATCGGACCATTGGGCACAAGAGGTTTCGCCGCGGACCCAAGAGGACGGCGCGTCGAGCGCGCGAAAGAGCCGGTCGCCCCTCTGGTGAAGCATGGCGGCCGTCGTGGCCGGCAACGAGAGGACGACTGTCCC
>JBIOVC010000232.1:0-3357 GCA_044867545.1 Hyphomicrobiaceae bacterium
ACGATCGCCGAGAACGCGCCGCTGACGGTGAAGGCGACCAAGCTTGCCGTCAACGAGCTGATGAAGGATGCGGCCGAGCGCGATCTCGCGGCTTGCGAGGCGGCCGTGGCGGCCTGCTTTGCGAGCAGCGACTACAAGGAAGGCCAAGCCGCCTTCATGGAAAAGCGCAAGCCGCGCTTTACCGGCGCATAAGCGGCACGCGCCTTGCCCTTGGCGCTGAGACTCCGGAAATGGCAACGAGCAGACCCGTGTAATTGGCCAGATCCGGCGCCCGTGCAAGCTGGGGCTCAAAATTGTCCAGGCAACCGCGAGGGCGACCTACGGCTGCGTAAAGCGGTACCTCATTGGCCGTCCCGGTCTCGCCGTCTCGGCCGCGGCCAGGATCGCATTCACATCGAGCCCGTAGTGCCCGTAGAGCTCGCCGATGGAGCCCGACTGACCAAAGTGCTCGACGCCGAGCGCGCGAACACGATGGCCCTCGACGGCGCCGAGCCAGGACAGGGTCTCGGGATGACCGTCGAGGATGGTGATGATGCCGGCATCCCTGGGGATCTGGGCGATCAGCTGCTCGACATGCGATCTCGCCGCGCCGTTGCCGCGCTCACGCTCGCGCTGAGCCGCGTGCCAGCCGGCCGAGAGCCGGTCGGCGGACGTTACCGCAAGGACGCCGACCCCGCGCCGGTCCTCGGACATCAGGCCGGCTGCATCGATGGCCTCGGGAGCGACGGCGCCGGTGTAGGCGATGATGAGCTCGCACGACGGTTCGGGCTTTCGCAGCCAGTAGCCGCCGCGGATAATGTCGCCGGCGAGCGTCTCGCTGATGGTTCTGCCCGGCTGGTCGATCGGCCGGGTGGAGAGGCGCAGATAGACCGATCCGCCCTTCTCCTCCCGCAACCAATGCGCCTCGTCCTCCTCAGCGCGTTCGCGCTGGATGTACTCGAAAGCCCAGCCCATGATCACTCCGAGCTCGTCGAGGAAGGCGGGCTCAAAGGCGGCAAGCCCGTCCTGAGCCATGCCGATCAGAGGCGTGCCGATCGACTGGTGCGCGCCGCCTTCCGGCGCCAGCGTGATGCCGGAGGGCGTCGCGACGAGGATGAAGCGTGCGTCCTGGTAACAGGCGTAGTTCAGTGCATCGAGGCCGCGGCAGATGAAGGGATCATAGAGGGTTCCGATCGGGATCAGCCGCTCGCCGAACAGCGAATGGGAGAGGCCCAGAGTGGCGAGCAGCAGGAACAGGTTCATCTCGGCGATGCCGAGCTCGATGTGCTGCCCGGTCGGGCTCATCTCCCATTTCTGGGCCGATAGCACTCCGCGCTCCTTGAACACATCGTGCCGGTGCGACATGGCGAACAGGCCGCGGCGGTTGACCCACGGCCCGAGGTTGGTTGAGACCGTCACGTCGGGCGAGGTGGTGACGATGCGGGCCGCGAGCGGGGTCTGCGCACGGCCGATCTCGGCGAGGAGCTGGCCGAAGCCCGTCTGGGTCGAGATGGGGCCTCTCGTGTCGAGGGCCGGCATGGGTGGAACCGGGATGCGCTCGGCGGTGAGCCGGCGCCGACCCTTTGCGGCAAACGGCACCTCACGGAGAAACTGCTCGAGCGCATCTGCGGATTGGCCGAGGCCGGCGAAGCGATCCCACTCGGCGCCCTGCTCGATGCCGTGCTGGCCGCGCAACTCCTGCATCTGCGCCTTGGTCATCAAGCCGGCGTGGTTGTCCTTGTGACCGGCGAAAGGCAGCCCGAGGCCCTTGATGGTGTAGGCGATGAAGCACACCGGCCTGTTGGTCGGAGCATGCTCGAACGCATCGAGTATCGATTCGAGATCCGTGCCGCCGAGATTGGTCATCAGCCTCGCCAGCTCCTCGTCGGAAAGCGCGCCGACGATGGCGAGCGTCTCGGGGGCGTCGGCCAGATCGCGCTCGAGCTGTTTGCGCCATGCGGCCCCACCCTGGAAAACGAGAGCCGAGTAGAGCAGGTTCGGGCATTCAATGATCCAGCGGCGCAGGCGCTCACCGCCCGGTCTCGCGAAGGCGCGCTCGAGCAGCTTGCCGAACTTGAGCAGCACCACCTCCCAACCCATGGTCTCGAACACGCCGGCGACCTTCATGAAAAGCTCGTCGGAGACCACCGAGTCGAGGCTCTGGCGGTTGTAGTCGATGATCCACCAGCAGTTCCGCAAGCCGTGCTTCCAGCATTCGAGCAGGGCCTCGTGAACGTTGCCTTCGTCGAGCTCGGCGTCACCGACGAGCGCCACCATGCGTCCCTCGGGCCAGTCGCCGCCCCATCCGTGGGCACGCACGTAGTCCTGAGTCAGGCTGGCGAAGGCAGTCGCGGCAACGCCCAGGCCGACCGACCCCGTCGACAGGTCGGCGTCGTCCTCATCCTTGGTGCGCGAGGGGTAGGACTGGGCACCGCCAAAGGCGCGGAAGCTCTTCAGCTTGTCGAGCGACTGATTGCCGAACAGATACTGAATGGCGTGAAATACGGGGCTCGCATGCGGCTTGACGGCCACCCGATCCTGCGGCCGCAGAACGTGAAAATAGAGAGCCGTCATGATGGTAGCGAGCGAGGCGGAGGAAGCCTGGTGTCCGCCGACTTTGAGCCCGTCTCCAGCATCACGCTCGTGATTGGCGTGGTGGATCATGTATGTCGACAGCCACAGCACCTTGCGCTCGAGCTCGCGCAGGGTGGCCAGGAGACGGGCGCGTGTATTCTCGGATGGCCGAGCCAGGGGCTTCCTCCGTGGCGCCTCCAGAAGACCCTACACTAGCTCAGGACCTCTCCGGTTGAAACGCGAACAGGCGCAAATCGACGCGAGGTCAGTCGAGCTGCCTTCTGGCGCCAAGACTGCCGCGTGCGGCGCGCCTCTGACCATTACTTCTTCTGGGCCTGCTCGGCCTGCGCCTGCTTGACCACCTCCCCGACTTTCGTGATCGGACCTTTGAGGCCATCAAGGATCGCTTTGAGCTTGGCCCCATCGATGAACACGCCGTCGATGCCGAGCCCCTTGTAGCGTGCGGCGACCTCGGGGTCCTCCATGGCGGCGCGCAGAGCCTTGGCGATGACATCGAGGTTCGCTCTGGCCGTGCCTTTTGGCGCAAAGGCGATGACGCGCTCCTCGAACACGGTCGGCGCGCCAACCTCCTTTGCCGTCGGTACGTCGGGGAGCTCGGGTGCGCGCTCCTCGGAGAACATGACGAGCGGCCGGATGCCTTGCGACTTGAACAACAAGAACTCGGGACCCGAGAACAGCGACAGCTCGGTGTGCTTGCCGAGGATCGATTTCAAGCGAACGGCCCCGCCGCCCGATTGGACGAAGCGGAACTTGATGCCCGCATCCTGCTGGAACATCAGCGGC
>JBIOVC010000233.1:0-4751 GCA_044867545.1 Hyphomicrobiaceae bacterium
GCCAGGCGGCTGGCGCAGGAGCTGGTGGTGCGGGACAGGGTGGATATTCTCGCCGGCTTCGTTCTGACGCCGAATGCGTTGGCTGCGGCCGACGTCTCCGCCGAGGCGAAGAAGCTGATGGTGATCATGAATGCCGGCACCTCGATCATCACGACGAGATCGCCGTATTCGACGCGCACGTCCGTCACCTTGCCTCAGGTGGCGGAGGCGTTTGGGCAATGGGCCGCCAGGAGTGGCACCAAGAGGGTCTATTCCATGGTTTCCGATTTCGGCCCGGGCCACGACGCGGAGCAGGGCTTCCACCGCGCCTTCAAGGAGGCGGGAGGCGACATCGTCGGGTCGGTGCGGTTTCCGGTCGCCAATCCCGACTTCTCGGCTTTCGTGCAGCGCGCGAAGGACATCGATCCGGAAGCGATCTTCCTGTTCGTACCGGCCGGCGCGCAGCCCGCGGCTTTTGCCAGGGCACTGACCGAGCGCGGCGTGAACCCCAAGACGACGAAGATCCTCGGCACCGGCGAGGTCACCGCGGAAAGCGCCCTGAAGGGGATGGGCGAGGCCTCTCTCGGCATCGTCACGGCGTGGAACTACGATTATTTCCAGGATACCGGCATCAACAAGGCTTTCGTGAAGGACTATGCAGCGGCGTTCAATCGCAATCCCGACTTCATCTCCGTCGGCGGCTACGACGGGATGCATCTGATCTATGAAGCGGTGAAGAAGACAGGGGGCCAGGCGGATGGCGCCACGCTGATCGGAGCGGCGAAGGGCATGAAATGGCAAAGCCCGCGCGGCGCGATCGCGATCGATCCGGAGACGCGCGACGTGGTGCAGAGCATCTACATCCGCCGCGTGGAAAAGGTCGGCGGCACACCGCAGAACGTCATCATCGACACGATCGAGAACGTCAAAGACCCGGTGCTGGCGCGGCTGAAGAAGTAGGGTCGCAGTCGAGTCTAGCCGGCCGCATCGCGGCTCTCTCCGGCCGTGCGGTTGCCGCGGGAGCGCTTGCGACTGTCGCCTTGACCGTTCCGCGGCAGTTCCAGCAGCAGGGGAGCGAGCCTTTGCAGCTCGTCGAGGGGAGCGCGACCGAGCGACGGTGGCAAGTTCCATGCGGCGGTGAGAGCTGCACTGCGCAGGAGGGAGTTCGCGAGCTCGACGAATCTTTCGATGCGGCGCCGCTCGTAGCCGACCTGCTCCAGCGCGCGGACCCAGATCTCGTCGTGCCGCTTGCGATAGTCCATGAACAGCGCGTGGAAGATCCGGGCGAGCCGCTGGTCGGTTCGTGCCGCAAACGAGAGCTCGAGCATGGCGACATAGTCGCGGCTCAGGAAGAAGGATCGGGCACTTGCGAGAAATTGTCCGACAGGGTCGGGGGAGTGTCTGATATCGCCCGCAAGCGCTTGGCTTTCCTGCTCGGCACGATCGAGCGCGGCACGCCAGGCTGCGGCGATCAGGTCGTACTTGGTGCGGAAATAGTTCTCGCGGGCGCCGCGAGAGACGCCGGCACGCGCGGCGACGGCGATGGTGCTGAAACCGGCATAGCCTTTCTCCACCAGAAGATCGATGGCAGCGCGCAGGATCTTGTCCTGCGTCTCGCGGCGACGCTGCTCCTGCGTCCGCCTCTTGCGCGCCGGCTTGGTGCTCGTGTGCCTGGCCCTCATTCCTCCCGCTCCAGATCGTCTGACGTTCCAGGGTCAAAGCTCATAAGGTCCTGCGCTTTGACAGGAGGTTAAATAAGCTCTGTTCGCTTTGTTTGAATGGGGTCCACACCCAAGAGGGTCGAGTGGGCGTCGACCGTCGATGGATAGCACGTTCTGAGAAGCGCAGCCGCGAAAGCGCCGGCGGCTCAACCTTTGTCCTTGATCTTGGCTCCCGCCTTCCGCTCCGCCTCCTCGCGCTCGCGCAGGTAGTCCTCCGTGGTGCGCGGGTGGGCGCGGGGCGGGGCGCCGTAGGGGTCGAAGTCCTGCTCGGAGATGGCGGCGACGCGGCAGTCGTCGCACATGCGGATGACGTCGAGGCGGTTGGTGCCGCCCTGGTACATCCAGTGGTTGCCCTCCAGCTTGGATATCACCCGCTCGATGGTGCTCTTGACCCCGAACGGCTTGCCGCAGCGGATGCAGCAGAACGGCTCCTCCGCCTTGAGCACGCGGCCCGTGGCGGTGGCGGCACGGAAGTCGAGCTGCGGCCTGAGGGTGATCACCTTCTCGGGACAGGTGGCCTTGCACAGCCCGCACTGCACGCAGGCGTCCTCGGTGAAGCTCAGCGTCGGCCGCTCCGGGTTGTCGGAGAGCGCGCCGGTGGGGCAGGCCGAGACGCAAGCAAGGCAGAGCGTGCAGCCGGCGGCGTCGATCTCCACCGCGCCGAACGGCGCCCGCTCCGGCAGAGGCACCACGTCTACCGGCGACCCCGAGGTCCTTGGCGCCGCACGGTGCAGCTCGCGCAAGGCCACTCGTAGCGCATCGCGCTTGCCGCCGGAGGGCACGAAGCTTGCGGGACGGGGCGCCGGCGGCATCGGCGCGATGGCGCGCAAGGCGGCGCCGAGGCTCTCGGGATCGTCGGTCTCGATGGTGGCCGCGCGCTCACCGTCGAAGCCAAGGCCACGCAAAATCGGCTCGGCGAGACCCAGCGTCTGCCGCAGGCCCGCCACGTCGTGGCGGGGGCGCTCGCGGAGAAGGAAGCGCACGGCCGCGGCGCCGAAGGCGAAGGCCGCGGCGATGACATCGAGGCCGACCTGCGTCACCTCGTTGACAGCCACCGGCAGCACGTTGGCGGGCAGGCCGTCGCCGAAGCGGGCCAAGGCATCGACGAGAGCGTCGCCGTGCTCGGCATCGTGCAGCAGGACGACGGCGTTCTCGCCGCCCGCTTCGCGATAGGTCGCCAGCAGCGCGCGCAGCTTGCGCATCAGCGCGTCGGCGGGCGGCAACGCATAGGACGCGGCGCCCGTTGGGCACGCCGCGGCGCACTGGCCGCAGCCTGCGCAGATCTCCGCGCTGACCGCCACGTGGTCGCCCGCGGGCGCGATCGCCCCCGCCGGGCAGAGATCGAGGCAACGCGTGCATCCTACGATCCGGGAGCGCGAATGGGCGCACAGGCCGGCGTCGAAGGCGACGTAGCGCGGCTTCTCGAAGGTGCCGACGAGATCGCGCGCCTTGAGCACCGCCTTCAGCACGGCCGCGGGCTGGCCCGGATCGGCGCGCAGGTAGCCGTCGCGCAGGTCGGCGGCGGGGAACAGCGGCGCACCCCCCGTCAGATCGAGGATGAGATCGCACTTGGACTGCGCGCCGTCGCGTCCGGCCCCGAAGGTCAGCGCCTGCCGCGACGACGGCGCCGGCTGGGCGAAATCGTCAACGGTCAGCGTGAAGGCACCCAGGTGCCCCTTGGCGGCCTTCACGACACCGCGGACAATGGGGAACTCGGTGCTGCGCGGCGGCTGGATGGCGGCCGGCGGCTCGATGAGCACCGTCACGTCGAGGTGATCCTGCAGGAGATTGGCGGCCTCCACGGCGCTCGCGTCGCGGCCGTAGACGAGAATGACGCCCCCGCTCTCCAGGCTGATCGACGGCACCGCCGCCATCGGCTCGGCGGCGGCGGCCAGCAGGGCGGCCATCTTCGGCCCGGCTTTGGCGCCTTCGCGCGACCAGCCCGCGGTCTCTCTGATATTGACATAGTCGATGGGCGCCGCGTGCCCGGCCTCCTCCGCCACCTCGTCGAACAGCGCCGCCTCCTGAGTGCAGGCGACCGTGAGCGGAGCCTCGTCCTTGAGCGCGGCCTGGAAGCGGTGGAGCTCGCTGCGGCACAGGTGCCGGGCCGTTGCCACGTTGGCGCCGCGGCAGCCGGTGCGGATGGCCTCCGCATCGGGGGCCATCGTGTCCTCGCAGGAGCAGACCAGGATCTTGCGGGGTGGGGCAGCCATTGCCTTGGGACTTCTTGTCTCTTGTAGGTTGGGTTAGCGCGAAGCGCGTAACCCAACACGTCTCGCCCGGCCATGTCGGGTTACGGCCCTTCGGGCCTAACCTGACCTACGACGAAAACTTGTCTTGCCGCGCCGGTCTCGAATTATAATCGTCCTAAACGAAATGCGCCAAGGCAGGAAACCGGAGGTCCAGACGTCCCAGATGCACGGCCAGCCCAAGACCCGCACGCCATCCACGCTCGATCTGCCGCCGCCGTTCTCGCTCGTGAGCCTGCGCGAGATCGGCGACGCCTTCGCGCACGCCCAGGCGATCGCCCCCGGCGAGGGCGCGGGCACGCTGGTGCATGTGGGCCGCTTCGATCTCTCGGAGTTTGCGGTGGTGCTGGAGCCTGACGAGCCGCTGGCCACCGCCCGGCGCGCCTTCCATGTCTGCATGGTAGCGCTCTACGACGCGCTGCTGGCGCACGCTCCGCCGGAGCGGCCGATCGAAGTGCTCTGGCCCGATGCGATCTATGTCGATGGCGGCCTGGTCGGGGGCGGCCGGCTGGCGTGGCCTGCCGGAACGGCTGAGTCGGCCATTCCGGACTGGCTCGTGTTCGGCGCTTCCATCCGGCTGGTCTCGCTGGTCAAGGCGGAGGCGGGCCTCCGGCCGCTGGCAACCGCGCTGGAGGAGGAAGGCTTCGACGACCTCGGCTCCGGCCGCCTGGTGGGGAGCTTCGCGCGCCACCTGATGCTGGCGCTCGACGCCTGGCACGCCGGCGAGCTGGCCACGGTGACCCGGCGGTATCTCGACCATCTGCGCGTCGAGAAAGGCGCGACCCCGGCGCTCAGCCATGAG
>JBIOVC010000234.1:0-4250 GCA_044867545.1 Hyphomicrobiaceae bacterium
GACGTATTGAGGCGACGTGCAGGCTCCATCTCTCCCTCGAGGGGGAGGTAAAGAGGTGGTGCTTGGACGTTGGAGGGGCACCTGCCCCTCACCCTCGGCCTTCGCCGAGGGCAGGCCCCGATACCTCTCTCCCCTCGTGAAGGATGAGGGGAGAGAGACACTGCCCTCTCCACTTGCGTTCCCGACCAAGGCCCGCGCAAGCGGGCCGCGAGCCGGGATCTTCAGCCGTCGGATGATGATGATGATTGCATCGGGGAGGACCCCGGATAGCCGCGCCGTTCGATCGCATGCTCACGCTCAGAACGTCGCGCAAGGGCGCGGCTTCCGGGGACGCAAGACCGGTTGGACAGAAGCAGGAGAAATGGGGTTAGACCCGGCGGGTCTGACCCCTCCGTCACTCCGTCTTCGAGGCGGGCGCGGGCTCGGCGTCGCGGCCGAGGCGGTAGAGGTTCTGGAGCAGCGCGTCGAAGCCGCCGGCCGTGCCACCCGTGTGCAGGTCGATGCGGCCGACCTTCTCGACCAGCTTCTCCAGCGCCTCGAGCTCCTTCAGCCGCAGCAGCAGCGGGTTGTCCTCCATCAGCCGCGCGGTGTTGAGCAGCGAGCGGGTCGCCGCCGTCTCCTCCTGGCGGCGGATCAGGTTCGCCTTGGCCACCCGCTCCGCCTCGACGACCTTGTTCAGCAGCTCGCGGATGTCACCCGGCAGGATCACGTCCTTGACGCCGATCTCGCCGATCTCGATGCCGAGGTCGCCCGCTCGCGCCGTCACGAAGGCGCGGATCTCGCGGTCGATGGTGTCGCGGGCCGCCAGGATGTCGTCGAGGGTGCGGGTCGCCACTGCCTCGCGAATCGCGAACTGCACGAGCCGGTAGACGGTGTTGGCGACGTCGCCGGCCGCCAGCACCGCCTTCTCCGGATCGATCACGCGCGTGAACGCGGTCAGCGTCACGCGGATGCCGACGCGATCCTTGGTCAGGATCTCCTGGGCCGTAACCTCGAGCGGGGTCGGGCGGGTGTCGACCTTCTGGATGCGGATCGTACGGCCCACGGCCCAGAAGGCGTGCCGGCCCGCGGGCAGGCGCTCGATGAGCTTGCCGTCGACGAACAGCAGGCCCGCCTCGTGCGACTCGACCACCGCGTGCACCACCAGCGGCATGCGCGCCAAGTCGAGCTTGTCGAGATGGCGCTTGGCAATGCGGACCTCGCTCCCGGCGTCGATGCGCTCGACGCCGACGTCGGTCAGCGTCTTCCAGAACGCGCGGGTGGTATTGGGCATCACCAGATGCTTCGGCTCGCTGTCGAAGGAGATTATGGCGACCTCGGTCGGGCCGGCCTGCACGATCTCGAGGTGCTGCTCGGCGAGGCCCGGATGCGCCTTGGCGAGCATCAGCGCTCGCTCGGCTGCAATCTCGGTGCGCACGACTTTGACGATCTCAGCCTTGAGCTGGCCGTACGGATCGAACGCCGTGAAGCGGCCCGGACCGAGCAGACGCTCGAGGCGGCCGTCGCGGGTCAGAAACGCCCGCTCGTCGTCCTTGACGACGACCTTGAACATGAAAAGACCGTTCATGACACCCTCCAACTTCGCCCGCGCACGCGATCCGGCATCATCGTGCCGTGCGGTCATTTGCGACGCGGGGAAACCGATCCCGTTGGTCCTCCACTGGGATCACCCTGCCACAAGGGCCGGGCCTCAGAAAGAATTCAATGGGTTGCCGACCGCCTCCCCACGCCCGGCCACGGGCCCGCGCTTCAGCAGGGCGGCTCGGCCGTCTGCGTCCGGTTGCGGCCGCGCCGGACCGAGGTCCAGACGCGCCGGTACCGAACGCTCAGGCTTTGCCGCCTAGCGGTATCCGCGCGGGCGCAGAGCGCCTTGACGCTTGCCGGTCCGGCCGTCATTCCGGCCGGAGCCTCGATGAGCAGCTGGATCAGCAGGGAAGCAGTCGGCTTCCCGTGTTTGGATGTTCGTTTGCAGCGAACATTTGAACGACGTGGGAGTCGAACCCACGACCCTCTGGGTAAAAGCCAGATGCTCTAACCATTGAGCTAGCCGTCTTGGTGAAGCTCGAAGGAATCGAACCCTCGACCTCCCGGTATCCCGGGTGCTCTGCCACTGAGCTAGGGCCTCGGTTGGTCCTCCGCCGGACGCGGAACACACTGCCGCAGAGCGGTGTGCGCCAGCCGGGACTCGGAGAGCCCGGACACGGGGCGTTCGACAGGGGACGCGGCTGGTAGCGCATGATTTGGGCGGAATGAAAGCGGAGGCGTGAAAAAGGCGAAGATTCTCTCTCCCCCGCGCAAGCGAGGGAGAGGGGGCGCAAGCTTGTCACCGCGTTGGCCTGGTGCTGAAGATGAGCGCGAGCCGGAGGAACGGTCATCAAGGTTCAAGGAGCTATGCACATGCCGCTGTCGATGTATCAGGCTTCCATTCCCGTCTTTGTTCAGATGCTCTCGGCGCTGTCTGGCGTGCTGGAGAAGGCCGAGGCGCATGCCACGGCCAGGAAGATCGACCCCGCGGTGCTGCTCGGCGGCCGGCTCTATCCCGATATGTGGCCGCTAACGCGCCAGGTGCAGACGGCCTGCGACTTCGCCAAAGGCGCCAGCTCGCGGCTGGCGGGCATCGCGCCGCCGGTCTACGAGGACACTGAGAAGACCTTCGCCGAGCTCAAGGCGCGGATCGCCAAGACGCTCGAGCTCGTGAGGAGCTTCCGTCCCGACCAGATCGACGGCTCGGAGACGCGGGAGGTAACGATCAAGCTCGGCGGCAATCCGGTCACCTTCGGTGGGCAGGCCTATCTCCTGCACTTCGTGCTGCCGAACTTCTATTTCCATTGCACGGCGGCGTACGCAATCCTGCGCCACAACGGGGTCGAGCTCGGCAAACGCGATTTCGTTGGCAAAATCCCTGGCATGTAGGTGGCCTCGAAATCGGCCGCGCCGGTAACCATATTCCTTGCCCAACACGTGGCGTGCCGCCGACGGGCGCCACTGGACAGGACGGTTCCCATGCAAAACGTGTCGTTGTTCGGCGCGCGGTGGCTGCAAGGCGGCACCGGCGCCAGTGCCCACAAGAGCCGGTCTCCGGCGCAGCCGGCCGAGGATGGCGAGCTGCTCGATGCCTACTCGCGGGCGGTCGTCGGTGTGGTGGAAGCGGTGTCGCCGGCGGTCGTGCACGTCCAGATCAAGGGTGCGCGTGGCGGCCGTGCGGCCAGCGGCTCGGGGAGCGGCGTGATCGTCGCGCCCGACGGGCTCGTGCTCACCAACAATCACGTGGTCGACGGCGCGCAGCAGATCGGGCTGTCGCTAGCGGATGGGCGCTCGTTCAAAGCGCGCGTGCTCGGCCGCGATGCCGACACCGACCTTGCGGTGCTGCGCAGCGAGACCGGCGAGACGCTGCCGGCGGCGAAGCTCGCGAACTCCAAGGAGGTCCGGCCCGGGCAGATCGCGATCGCGATCGGCAATCCGCTCGGCTTCGAGAGCACGGTGACGGCCGGCATCGTCAGCGCGGTCGGCCGCTCGCTCAGGGCGAGCAACGGACGCCTGATCGGCGACGTGATCCAGACGGATGCGGCACTCAATCCGGGCAACTCGGGCGGGCCGCTCGTCAACTCGGCGGGCGCCGTCATCGGCATCAACACGGCGATGATCATGGGCGCGCAGGGCATCTGCTTCTCGGTGGCGTCGAACACGGCGCTGCACGTGCTGACGCAGGTCCTCGCGCACGGCAGAGTGCGGCGGGCGCGGATCGGCATCGTTGCCGAGCAGGTGCCGCTGCCGCAGCGGCTGCGCGACCGGGCGGGGCTGACGCAGGCGAGCGGCGTGCACGTGCGCGACGTGGCCGGCGGCAGTCCGGCGCATCAGGCGGGGATCGCGGCGGGCGACGTGCTCGTCTCGCTCGACGGTGCGCCGGTTACCGGCGTTGACGATCTGACCTGGCTGCTCGACGACAAACGGATCGGCCAGCGCGTGCGGGTGTCGGCGATCAGGAGTGGCGCGGTCAACGCGTTCGAGGTGGTGCCGGAGGAGCGGCCGGCGGGGGATTGAGCGCGCGGCGACATTCGCAAATGATCGACGTGCGTTTACGGTTCGGCAACGCTCTCTTCGATATGCGCTTGCGAACGTCGCGCTGACGCGGTTCTACTCGATGCGTCCGACGTGGCGCGTCCCCCATCCCCCCCGAAGACAGCGTCACGCATTTGCCCGCGGCCTGCCCCCGGCCGCGGGCTTTTCCTTTGTCGGCCGGTTTGAGAGGT
>JBIOVC010000235.1:0-8917 GCA_044867545.1 Hyphomicrobiaceae bacterium
CGAGGCGGCAGGCCTGACGGGGGAGCTGCCGCGACTGCTCAAGGGTGAGCCGGTGTGAGACCGGGGTCGCTCGGCTCGAGCGGGAACATCGCACCCCCGCTCCAGACCCCTAGTCTGCCGTCCGAATCGCCCGGGATCGGCCGGGAAAGGTCAACGAGATCATAGTAGAGAGCGCGGCTGACGAGCGCCTCGAGCCTCGCGCGAATGTGAAGATAGGGCTTCAGCCCGCCGCTTCCCGGCTCCGTCACGAAGCGGAGCGGGTGCTCCAGTCCACAGGCAACTACGTCGTCCACGTTCGTGCGAAAGTAGAGGCACTGATCGGCGTCTTTACCCTCAATCTGCATCTCGACTGCAAGGAACGGCGCATCCTGGACCCGTACATCGACCTTCTCAGCCGGAGTGACCAGATAGTAGCGCCCATCTGCCTCGCGTTTCAGCACGCGCGCGAACAGGCGAACCAGCGCCATCCGCCCGATTGGGCTTCCCTGATAGGTCCAGGTGCCGTCGGCACGGACGGCGAGGCCGACGTCTCCACAGTAGGGCGGGTTCCAGGAATCAATGGGCGGCAGGTGCTCCGAAGAACGCGCCTCCAGCAGCGCCTGGAGGCGGTCGATCGGCAGGGATTGTTTCATATTGTGACCACTTTCGACGCGGCACAGTTCCTGCAACCCAAACTGCGCTCTATATTAGCCCGATGACCACCCTCACCCAGACCCAGGACGACATCGTCCCCCGCATCGAGGCCGCCGGCGAGCGGCTCCGGCGCGTTCACAAGGCCGCGGCCTCCGTCATCTTCGGCCAGGACCTCGTCATCGAGAGAACGCTCGTCACGTTGCTGGCAGGCGGCCACGCGCTGTTGATCGGCGTGCCGGGCCTCGCCAAGACGCTGCTGGTCGACACACTCGGCAAGGTGCTCGGTCTTGAATCCAAGCGGATCCAGTTCACGCCCGACCTGATGCCGTCCGACATTATCGGCTCGGAGGTGCTGGAGGACAGCCCCAACCAGCGCCGCTCCTTCCGGTTCATCGCCGGCCCGATCTTCACACAGCTCCTGATGGCGGACGAGATCAACCGCGCGAGCCCCAAGACGCAGTCGGCGCTGCTGCAGGCGATGCAGGAGCACCATGTCACCGTCGCCGGGCAGCGTCATGACGTGCCGACGCCGTTCCATGTGCTCGCCACCCAGAATCCGCTCGAGCAGGAGGGCACCTATCCGCTGCCCGAGGCGCAGCTCGACCGCTTCCTCCTGCAGATCGATGTCACCTACCCGGACCTCGCGGCCGAGCGGCGGATGCTGTTCGCAACGACCGGTGTCGAGGAGCGCAAGCTCGAGGCGATCTTCTCGGCCCAAGAGCTGATGACGGCGCAACGTCTGGTGCGGCAGATCCCTGTCCCCGACAAGGTGGTCGAGGCGATCCTGAAGCTCGTGCGCTCGGCGCGGCCGGACGAGGGTGCCGACGAGGAGACGCGGCGCTTCATCGCATGGGGACCAGGCCCACGTGCAAGCCAAGCACTGACGCTTGCCGTCCGCGCCAAGGCGCTGATCGACGGCCGTCTTGCTCCCTCGGTCGACGACGTCATTGCGCTCGCTGAGCCGGTGCTGAAGCATCGCATGGCGCTCTCGTTCACGGCGCGGACAGAAGGCCAGGAAATCGGCGCCGTGATCGCGCGGCTCACCCAGCGGCTGGAGTGAGATGGCGTGGCGGCATGGTCGAGGCCAACTGCTGAATCCGATGCCAGGACCGGCGTGCTTGCGGCCGAGGCCGAAGCTCACGGGCTCGCCGACCGACTGCCCGAGCTGCTGATCGAGGCGACACGGATCGCGATCACTGTCGCGCATGGCATTCACGGCCGGCGCCGCGCCGGCCCCGGCGATACGTTCTGGCAGTTCCGTCAATTCCAATCGAGCGATTCCGCGCAACTCATCGACTGGCGCCGGTCGGCGGGCTCGGATCACCTGTTCGTGCGCGAGCGCGAGTGGGAAGCCGCCCATACGGTGTGGCTGTGGCCGGATCTTTCGCCGTCCATGCACTTCAAGAGCCACCTGGCATCGGTCAGCAAGCGCGATCGAGCTCTGGTGCTGACGCTGGCGCTTGCCGAGCTGCTGGTACGCGGCGGGGAGCGGATCGCGCTGCTCGGGCTGACCCGGCCTTCGGCGAGCCGCAACGCGACGACCAAGCTCGCCGAGGCGATCACCGGCAACATCGGGTCTCCCATGCTCGAAGCGAGCCTGCCGCCGCCCGAGCGTTTGAGCCGCTTCTCCGGAATCGTGCTCTTCAGCGATTTCCTCGAACCTGTGGATTTGATCGGCGAGCGGCTGAAGTCGCTGGCCTCGAGCGGCATCAGCGGCCATCTTGTGCAGGTGCTCGATCCGGCCGAGGAGACGCTTCCTTATGCAGGCCGCACTGAGTTCGTCGGATTGGAAGGCGACGCGCGCTGGGTCGCGGATCGCGCGGAGAGCCTTCGCGGCGCCTACTCGAAGGCTCTCCGGCTGCACCGCGAAGGTCTCGAGGAGGTCGCACGGCGGCTTGGCTGGTCGTTCCTGCTCCACCATACCGACCGTCCGGCGGCGGAGGCGCTGCTAACGATGATCATGCGGCTCGGCAGCAGCGGTCAGGACTACCGTTGGACCTCCCAAGGCGGAAGCTCGCGGACGACACCCGTGGGGAGGGGAGCCCAATCATGACGCTCGGCGCTCTCGCTTTCCTCAGTCCATGGCTGCTGACCGGCCTACTTGCCCTGCCGATCATCTACTGGCTGCTGCGTACGGTGCCGCCCAGGCCGCGCCAGGTGGCGTTTCCGCCGACGCGAATCTTGGTCGGGCTCGAGAACAAGGAGAAGACCCCCGCCAAGACGCCGTGGTGGCTGATGCTGATCCGGCTGTTGGCGGCCGCGCTCGTCATCCTTGCGCTGGCCGAACCAGTGCTCAATCCCAATCGCGAGCTAGCACTGCGGGGATCGGGCCCGGTCGTGCTGGTGGTCGACAATACCTGGGCGGCGGCGGCCCACTGGTCCGAGCGCGCCGGCATGCTGGAGCGGATGATCGACGAGGCGGAAGCCCAGGACCGGACCGTCGTGGTGCTCGCCACGGCCAGCGCATCGAAGGGCGCAAGCCTGCGAGTCGAGGCGCCGCAGGCGGCTCGCACCACGGCGGCTGCGATCCAACCTCAGCCGTTCGCGCCCGTCCGGCAGCAGGCGGCGGAGGCACTACAGGCCGCCCTCGCAGGACAGGCTGATGCCAGTGTCGTCTGGCTCACCGATGGCGTCGATCATGACGGAACGGCATCTGCGTTCGCCGACATGCTTGCGCGGATCGGCGGCGCAGGGTTCTCGGTCTATGACGTCGGGGCCGGGAATGAGGCGATGGGACTTTCCTCAGCGCTCGGCAGCGGCGGGCGCCTCGACGGCGCGGTCGTCCGCCCGGACGGCGGAGCGCGCGAAGGCGTGCTGCATGCCTATTCTGCTCGCGGCCAGCGGCTCGGCGAGGCCGTAATCCGGATGGCCCCCGGCGAGACGAAGGCCACGGCATCATTCGATCTGCCGCTGGAGCTCAGGAACCAGGTGGCGCGGATCGAGATCGCGGGCGAGCGGTCGGCCGGCGCCGTCCACCTGCTGGACGGACGGTCGCAGTGGCATCGGATCGGGCTGATCTCGGGCGAGGCTCGGGAGCAGGCTCAGCCGCTACTGGCGCCGCTCTACTACATCCATCGCGCGCTCGATCCCTATGCGGAGCTGGTGGAGCCGAAGGACGCAAACCTTGCGGCTGGGCTCGACGCAGTGCTGAAGCGCAATCCGTCGGTGCTGGTGCTGGCCGACATCGGCACAGTGAGCGGCGACCTCAAGACCCGCGTCGAGGAGTGGGTGACGAAGGGCGGCGTGCTGGTCCGCTTCGCCGGACCGCGGCTCGAGAAGGGCGGCGACGATCTGCTGCCCGTCGCCTTGCGCCTGGGCGGCCGCACGCTCGGCGGGGCATTGTCATGGTCGTCGCCGCAGCAGCTTGCAACGATGCCGGACGACGGTCTGTTCGCGGGGCTCAGTGCGCCGGCGGACGTGACTGTCAGCCGCCAGGTGCTAGCCGATCCCGCAAAGCTCGTGCCCGGCGTCAAGGTCTGGGCACGGCTCAAGGACGGCACGCCGCTGGTGACGGCCGCGGAACGCGGGCAGGGCCAGATCGTTCTGTTCCACGTGACAGCCAATCCGGACTGGTCGAACCTGCCGCTCTCGGGACTTTTCGTAGAGATGCTTCGGCGTATCGCCACGCTGGGTCGGCTCGGCACACCCTCAGACAGCGGGACGATCACCACGGACGGCGCGGCCAAGGAGACTGCTGCCGCGGACACGCTGGCGCCGGTGCAGACGCTCGACGGCTTCGGCATACTGCGCAGTCCGCCGCCGACGGCCCAGGCGATCCCAGCGGCGAAGCTTGGCCAGGTCAAGCCGAGCGCGGAGCATCCGCCCGGCTACTATGGACCGCAGGGCGCGCCGCAGGCGTTCAATCTGATCGAGCCCTCGACGGTGCTGAAGCCGCTGCCGGCATTGCCCATGTCTGCCGAGCGGCGCGCGTATGAGGGCCAAGTGGCAACGCCGATGAAGCCGTGGATGCTTGCGGCTGCACTCACCCTGCTGTTTGCCGACATCGTCGCGGTGCTGCTGCTGCAGCTCGGTGGCGGGCTCGGGCTCAGGTCCTTGCGGCCGGCGGCACGCGCAGCGAGCCTGCTCGCGCTGGCGATCGCATTGGCGGGCGTGCTGCTCCCATCGCCAGCGTCGGCGCAGATGGACTGGCGGGGGAGACCGTTCCCGGGTCCTGGCCTCGACTTCTTCAATCGCGGACTCAGCCCCGGCGGGCAGGAGGTCCAGACCATACGGCCATCGACCGGCCTGTCGCCCATGGACGCGTTGGCGCTCAATGCGACTGCGCGCGTTACCTTCGGCTACGTGCTGACCGGCGATCCCGGCGCGGACGAGGCAAGCCGCGCCGGGCTCTCGGGCCTCATCCGGGTGCTCGCGGCGCGGACAGCCGTCGAGGCCGCAGAGCCGGTCGGCGTCAACGTCAACTCCGACCAGATCGAGTTCTTCCCGGTCCTCTACTGGCCGGTGCTCCCGAACGCCCGGCCGCTCTCAGACGCGACGCTCGCCAAGATCGACGCCTACATGAAGCAGGGCGGGATGATCATCTTCGACACGCGTGACTATGGCCAGGGCATGCCGTCCGGCTTCGGCCCGCAGTACGGCGGCTCGACAGGCACGGCGCTGCAGAGGCTGCTCGGACGGCTCGATATCCCGCGGCTCGAGCCGGTGCCGGACGATCACGTCCTGACGAAATCGTTCTACCTCTTACGGAGCTTCCCCGGACGCTGGGACGGCGGGCAGCTCTGGGTCGAGGCCGAGGCCAACGTAGGTATCGATGGCGGACGGCGCGCGCGCCACGCGGACGGCGTCAGCTCGATCCTTGTCACCTCGAACGACTTTGCCTCGGCGTGGGCGCTCGATGAGCGCAACCGACCGATCTATCCGACCGTGCCCGGCGGTGAGGCGCAGCGCGAGATGGCGTTCCGCACCGGCATCAATATCGTCATGTATGCGCTGACCGGAAACTACAAGTCCGATCAGGTGCACGTGCCGGCGCTGCTCGAGCGGCTCGGCCAGTAAGGATGCAGGCGTGACAAATTTGCGCGAGATCGTCCCCTCCCCCCTCGGCCCCGCAGTGGCCAAAGCCGGCGAAGCCGGCTTGTGCGCCTCCGGCGCGGGTGTGGGGGAGGGTCAGGGAGGGGGGGATGGCAGAACATCTGCCGTCGCGATTCCCCCCACCCCTAGCCCCTCCCCACGAGGGGGAGGGGAAAAGGTTGGTGAGCAGTGAACAACTGGTCGCTCGATTTCGCACCGATGGTGCCGCCCATGCTGTTCTGGGCGGCGGCCGGCGTCGCCGTGCTGCTCGTTGCGATGCTGCTGTTCCGACGGTCGCCGGGGGCGCTGCTGCGCGCGGTAGCGCTTTCCGCGCTGATCCTCGCGCTCGCCAACCCGACGCTGCGCGAGGAAGAGCGCGAGAACCTCGGCAACATCGCCATCGTCCTCGTGGACGAGAGCACCAGCCAGACGCTGGCGCGCAGGCCGGAGCAGGCACAGGCGATCAAGGCCGACCTCGAGGCCAAGCTCGGCAAGATCAACGGGCTCGAGGTGAAGTGGGTGACGGCGGCCCGGCCCGACGGGGAAGCCTCCGGCACTCAGCTTTTCGCCGAGCTCAACCGGTCGCTCACCTCCACGCCGCCGGACCGGCTCGCCGGCGTGATCATGATCACCGACGGCCAGGTGCACGACGTTCCGAAGTCGGCGGCGGGGCTCGGGTTCGATGCTCCCGTGCACACCCTGCTGACCGGGGAGCCCGACGAGTTCGACCGCCGCATCGAGATCCTCCAGGCGCCGAAGTTCGGGATCGTCGGCCAGTCACGCCAGGTCGAGGTGGCGGTGCGCGAGACGGGCAAATCCGGCCGTGCCAGCGGACCGGTGACGCTCAAGGTCCGCCGTGAAGGCCGTCCAGACGAGATCCGCCGGACGGAGATCAACCGCAAGCAGTCGTTCGACATGGCATTTCCGCACGCCGGGCAGAACATCCTCGAGATCGAGCTCGAGGCGGTGCCGGGCGAGCTGACACCCGCCAACAACCGCGTGATCGTCGCGGCGGAAGGCGTGCGCGAGAACCTGCGCGTGCTGCTCGTTTCGGGCGAGCCGCACTCCGGCGAGCGGACGTGGCGCAACCTCTTGAAATCGGACGCCGCAGTCGATCTCGTCCACTTCACCATCCTGCGGCCGCCCGAGAAGCAGGACGGTACGCCGATCAACCAGCTCTCGCTGATCGCGTTCCCGACGCGGGAGCTGTTCCAGCAGAGGATCCGCGACTTCGACCTCATCATCTTCGACCGCTACCAGCATCGCGGCATCCTGCAGATGCTGTACTACGACAACATCGCTCGGTTCGTGGACCAGCATGGCGGCGCGCTACTGGTTGCGGCCGGCGACGACTATGCGGGCCAGTCGAGCCTGGTGCACACGCCGCTGCTCTCGGTGCTGCCGGCAGTGCCGACGGGGCGGGTGCTCGAGCAGCCGTTCAAGGCGAAGCTCACCGGCGATGGCATCAAGCATCCGGTGACGCGTGGCCTGCCCGGCGGCGACGCCGATAAGCCGACCTGGGGCCGCTGGTTCCGGCAGGTCGAGGTGACGCCCGAGCGCGGCCGCGTCGTGATGAAGGGCGTGGAAGACAAGCCGCTGCTGATGCTCGACCGCAAGGGCAAGGGCCGGGTCGCGCTGCTGACCTCGGACCACGCCTGGCTGTGGGCACGCGGCTTCGACGGCGGCGGGCCGCACACCGACCTCTTGAGGCGGCTCGCGCACTGGCTGATGAAGGAGCCGGACCTCGAGGAGGAGCGGCTGATCGCATCCGCCAGGGGCTTGAAGCTCACGATCGAGCGGCGCTCGATGGAGAACAAGGTGCTGCCCGTGACGGTCTCGGCGCCGGGCGGCACGACACTCGAGGCGACACTCGATGGCGAAGGACCCGGCGTGTGGCGCTCCACGATCGACGTCAAGGAGCCGGGCCTCTACAAGCTGCAGACTCAAAGCCCGACAGGGCCGCTGACGGCGGTCGCGCTTGCCGGTGTCGAGGACCCGCGCGAAATGTCCGAGGTGACCGCGACGGCGGACAAGCTCCGGCCGCTGGTCGAAGCTACCGGCGGCGGCGTGTTCTGGACACGCGGCGGGGGCCTCTTCAACGCCGTCGATTCGACCGCGGTCGAGGTGCCGCGCGTGACGATGATGTCGGCCGCGAAGGTGCTCGCCGGCTCAGGATGGATGGGGCTCAAGGACCGCGAGGCGTTTGTTACCCGCGGCGTCAAGCTCACGCAGATGTTCACCGGCCTGCTGGCGCTCGCCGCACTGCTGTTCCTGATCACGCTCGCCTGGTGGCGCGAGGGCAAGTAGCGCACCGTCACGAGACCAGCCGGAACAGCAGTATGCCGGCGACGGTGGCGACGATGCCAAGAAGCTCGAGAGAGCTGATCCGCTCACGGAAATAGAGCACCGAGATCAGCAGCGTGAACACCACCTCGATCTGCCCCACGGCACGGACGTAGGAGGCATTCTGCAGCGCGAACGCAGTGAACCAGGCGATCGAGCCCGCGGCGCTCGTCACGCCGATGAAGATCGACATCCGCCGGTTCGGCCAGAAGGCAGCGAACGCCGACGGCTCGGTGCGCCAGAGCCAGATGCCGCCGACGACCGTCTGCATGGCGGTCGCAAGCATCACCGTCCATGCGCCGCGCCACAGGAAACCACCTTCCAGCGCCAGCGTCGCCTCGCGAAAGAAGAGATACGACAGCGAGAACATGAAGGCGCATGCGACGGCGACCCTGGTCGGCTCCGAGAAAAGCACCTCCCGGGCGGTGAGGCGCTCGACGCCCAATGCGCCCGAGCCGATCTGGCCGAGCGCCAGCATGAGGACGCCCGTGACAACGACTGCCAGTGCCAGCAATCCGCCCGCGCTGTGCATCTCCGAGAAGAACAGCCAGCCGATCAGCGCCGTCAGCACGATGTCGGACTTGGTCATCACCGAGCCGACCGCGAAGTTCCGGAGCCGGAACATCGAGATCAGCAGCATGGTCGCAATTATCTGTGTCATCGCGCCGGTGAAGGTGAACGCGAGGTAGCGCGCACTGACGTTCGGTGCGCCGCCGCCGGCGGTGGCGAGCACGAGGCCCAGGTACACCAGCATGACGGGCAGTCCGACGAGCGAGCGGACGTAGGTGGTGGCGAGCGTCGAGAGCTGCCGGTTGAGCTGCTTCTGCGCCGCGGTGCGGACCGCCTGCATGAGCGCGGCAAAGATGGCGAGGCCGATCCAAAGGTGATCCATAGTCTCCGGACGCCTCTA
>JBIOVC010000236.1:0-6097 GCA_044867545.1 Hyphomicrobiaceae bacterium
CTCGTGCTGAAGAAGCTGAAGAAGCGCCCGCTCGACTACTTCAAGGACTTCTATGCCGACAGCGCCGTGTTCGGCTCGCGCGCCGCCACCGTCTGCGGCCTCGACTTCTATGGTGCGGACCGCGTGCTGTTCGCCTCCGACTGCCCATTCGATCCCGAGCGCGGCCCGGGCTACATCCGCGACACTATCGCGATCCTGGAGTCGCTCGATCTGACCCCCGAGGCCCGCGAGAAGATCTGCTTCCGCAATGCCGAGCGCCTGCTTGGGCTGAAGCAAGGCCGACCTACCGGCTGATCGATCAGAGCGACTTGAGCCAGGCGATCACATCGACCCACGCCGCGTCCGGCGAGTCCTTGTGGCCGGCGTTGACCTCGACGTACCGGCTCTTCGGGTTCTTCGCGGCCTTGTTGAAGGCATAGCCGGGACCCGCCGAAGCGAGAGGGTCCTTGCGCCCGATCACCCAGAGGAACGGAATGGCCGGCATCGCCGCCGCATTGCGCGGAATCACCGCCGGCCCGTCGGGGTCGAAATAGCTCAGGTATGTCTTGGGCGTCACCTTCACGTTGAACGTCTTGCCGAGATTGAGATCGGGAAGCATGGCGGGAGCGGTGCCCTTACCCGCGGCAACGAGTTGCCGGGCCGTCGCCAGCCCCGCAACCAGCTCAGGCCGTTTCATGCGCTCTGGCGTATGACCCGCCGCGAGCGCGATCACACCGGCGAGATCACTCCCGCTCCGCGCCGCATAGCCGATCGCACCGTTGGCGCCGAGACTATGGCCGGCGACCACGATCCGCTTGGCGCCCTTCTCCTTGAGCTGCGCCACGGCCCGGCCGATCTCATCGAGCGCCTGCTCGTAGGTCGCGCTGTAGGTGTCCGGTATCCCGCCGTTACCGCTCCACGGCATCCGCGGCATGACGACGATCGCTCCTTCGGCCCGGAGCGCAGCCGCCAGACTCTCGATGAGGCCGCCGGGCGCGCCTCCCTTGCCGTGAAGCAGCACGATCCCGAAACCGGCGAGTGCGCTCCCCTGCGCTACCGCCATCGCCGCCAAGCCGGCAGCGATCGACGCCGCGGCCAGGGCCGCAATCAACACCCGTTTGCGCATCGCTTGTCCCCGACATGTTCACGCGAGATCGGCCGCGCCGATCGCAAAGACCTCGCCCTCGCTCGTCTCCGTATCGAGCCAGAGGAACGGCAGCCCCGGGCACTCCGCCTCGAGGATCGCCCGCCCGGTCCCGACCTCGACCGTCAGCATTCCGCCCGGATCGAGGTGCCTCGGCGCCTCGCGCAGGATACGCCGCACGAGATCGAGCCCATCCTCTCCGCCGGCATGTGCGATCGTCGGCTCGTGCGCGTATTCGGGCGGAAACGCCTCAACCCGTGCACCAGGCACATAGGGCGGATTGGCGAGGATCAGGTCGTACCGCCGCCCGGCGACCGGCTCGAACAGGTCGCCCTTGAGCAGCACGATCCGCGCCCCGAGCCCATAGTCGGCGACGTTGGCGGCGGCGACCTGCAGCGCCTCCGCGCTGAGCTCGGTCCCATCGACCCTCGCGCCCTCGAAGGCGAGCGCCGCCAGGATCGCCAGCGCGCCGGACCCCGTGCAAAGGTCGAGCACCCGTCTGACCGGCCGCGACGCCGGCAGCACGGCCGCGAGCCCGCCGCTGCAGATCAGCTCGCCGATGTAGCTGCGCGGCACGATCACCCGCTCGTCCACCTTGAAGCGGTGGCCCTGGATGTAGGCGACGCCCGTCAGGTATGGCGCCGGCTTCCGCGTCGCGATCCTTCGCTCGAAGATGTCGAGCACGCGCCGCCGCTCGCCCCGCGTCAGCCGCACATCGAGCCAGGGATCGAGCTCATCGACCGGAAGTGCCAGCGTGTGCAGGATCAGGAATGCCGCCTCGTCCACAGCCGTCGCGGTGCCGTGGCCGAACACGAGGCCAGCCTCGCTGAACCGGCTCGCCGCATAGCGCAGCCAGTCGCGCACCGTGACCAGCGCCTCGACCGCGTCCTCGCGCTTTGTCTTGTCGTCACCCATCGCTCCACTCTAGAGTCTGCCGCAAACGGAGGAAACCGGGATGGCTGCCGGCCCTGACCGCGCCGAGGGCATCGCGACCGCGATCGCGATCCTGAAGCAGCGCTTCGCCGATCGCCTGCAGACGGGAGAGGCGATCCGCCGCCAGCACGCGAGCACGCTGACCTGGATCGCGAGCGAGCCGCCCGATGCCGTGATCTGGACCGAGAGCACGGATGAGGTCGCCGAGGTCGTCCGCATCGCCGCCGCGCATCGGGCGCCGATCATCCCGTTCGGCGCCGGCACCTCACTCGAAGGTCACGTCAATGCGCCAGAGGGCGGGATCTCGCTCGACTTCTCCCGCATGAACCGCGTGCTCGCCGTCAACGCGCAGGACCTCGACTGCTTCGTGGAGCCTGGCATCTCCCGCCGCGCCCTCAACGAGCACTTGCGCGACACCGGCCTGTTCTTCCCCGTCGACCCCGGCGCCGAGGAGGCGACGATCGGCGGCATGGCGGCGACCCGCGCCTCCGGCACCACCACCGTGCGCTACGGCACCATGCGCGACAACGTACTCGGCCTGACCGCAGTCATGGCCGACGGCTCGATCGTCAGGACCGCACGGCGCGCGCGCAAGTCCTCCGCCGGCTACGACCTGACGCGACTGCTCGTCGGCTCCGAAGGCACGCTCGGCATCATCACCGAGCTCAACCTTCGCCTCTACGGCATACCCGAGACGATCCTCTCCGCCGTCTGCCCCTTCCGCAGTATCGAGGGCGCCTGCAACGCCGTGATCCAGGCGATCCAGCTCGGCCTCGGCCTTGCCCGCATGGAGCTGCTCGACGAGCACTCGATCCGCCTCGCCAACGCTTATTCTCACCTGAGCCTCGAGGAGCGCCCGACATTGTTCCTCGAGTTCCACGGCAGCGAGGCCGGCGCACGCGACCAGGTGCGACAGTTCGAGGCCCTGGCGCTTGGCGAGGGCGCGATCCGCTTCGACTGGGCTTCGGGCGAGGACGAGCGCCGCCGCCTCTGGAAAGCCCGCCACGATGCCTACTGGTCGGTCCGCGCCGCCTGGCCCGGCAAGGACGCGCTCGCAACCGACGTCTGCGTGCCGATCTCGCGGCTCGCCGAGTGCGTCTTGGAGACCCAGGCGGACATCGCGCGCTCGGGTCTTGTCGCGCCGATCGTTGGCCACGTCGGCGACGGCAACTTCCACGCCATACCCGTGTTCGATGCATCCGATCCGGCCGAGCGGCAGAAGGTGCTGGCGTTCGTCGACCGCCTCGCCGCCCGCGCCATTGCCATGGACGGCACCTCGACCGGCGAGCACGGCATCGGCCAGGGCAAGGTCAAGTTCATGACCGCCGAGCACGGCGCCGGCCTCGCCGTCATGCGCCGCATCAAGCAAGCCCTCGACCCGGACGAAATCCTCAATCCGTGCAAGATCCTGCCTCTGCAGGACTAAAAGAGCCCGCGCAGCGGCTTCCGGCCGGCGTTCGGCAATCGTTTAGACCTTGGCGGTATACCTTAACCAACCCTCACCAGTGAGCCGCTCGTCGGCCAGGATTCGCCATGGTGCTGCGCAGGACCGAAACCCGAATCCCGCGGAAATTCCTGTTCAACGGGGCAGTAGCCCTGTTCGTGATCGGCACCGTGGGACTCGCCGTCCGCCACTCGCTGACGACCTACTCCGAGCCGCCCTGCGGCGAGCGCTACGCCAGCGCCATGATGTTCGCCTGGCAGCACCCGAGCGGCGAGCCGCTCACCAGGGCCGACCTGCAATCCCGCCTCGGCGGCCGCGACTGGGGCCTCGACAACGTCCGGTTCGTCAAGGACCAGCACGCGCCCGCGCCGGTTGTGATCGAGGTCGATGTCGCCAAGTCCGCCGCGCAGTCGGCCGGCCAGCACGCTAACGGCATGGGCTTCAGCTGGCATCCCTCCCAGATCAGGAACGCGGAAGCCGCCTGCCTCGCCTATAGCATCTGGCTTCCCGCCGGCTTCGATTTCGCGAGTGGCGGCACCCTGCCGGGCCTGTTCGGCGATGACGCGCCGCAGACGGCGGCATCCGGCCATCCCGTACCCGCATTCGCGAGCAGGCTGCTCTGGAAAGACGATGGCGGCGTCGACGTGCTCGCCATCACCGCCGATGAGCCAAGCGGCGATCTGATCCCGATCGCTCCGTCCTGGCTGACGCTCGACCGCGGCCGCTGGATCAGGCTGGAGCACGAGATCGTCCTCAACCGCCCCGGTGCGCACGACGGCATCTTGCGCGTCTGGGTCGACGGCTCGCTGCAGGCTGAGCGCTCCAACCTCGAATTCCGCGGCAAGAGCGAGCACGGCTTCAAGGGCGTCAACGCCACCGTCCATTACGGGCGGGGGACGCAGCCGGCGGCGCTTGCCGGCAAGAACGCAGCGATCCGCCTGACGCCGTTCGAGCTGCGCTGGCGCCACGCCGCCGGCCCGACGAGCTAGTCTAGCTTCCACCGCACACCCCCACCCCCTGCCTTCCCGGAAGCCCAGCGTCGGGCCTTGGCCTGACGCGAGGCTATCCGGGATCTTCATGGTTGCGATCCCGCCGCACGGGTGAAGGTCCCGGACAGCGGCCCGCTCTCGGGACGAGCCCGAGGCAGGAGGCTTCCGGGAACGCAAGAATGGGCGGGGAAAAACAAGGATAGACCGACCCAACATGCTCTACGCCGGTTCGCCCCACTCCCACGGCAGCCCCGCATAGTTCTCGGCAAGGCTCTGCGAAGCAGCGCGCGAGCGAACGACGTACTCGAGCTGCGCGCGGCGCATGCGGTGATCGAACGGGTCGGCGTCCGGCGGCTTGTGCAGCATCTGCGTCATCCACCAGGAGAAGTGCTCCGCCCGCCAAACCCGCTTGAGGCAGGTCTCCGAATAGCGGTCGAGCAGATCGCGTTGGCCGTTCTTGAAGTAGACAGTCATCGCCCGAGCCAGCACCCGCACGTCGGCAACCGCGAGGTTCATACCCTTGGCTCCCGTCGGCGGCACGATGTGCGCGGCATCGCCCGCGAGGAACAGGTTGCCGTACTGCATCGGCTCGACGACGAAACTGCGCATGCCGGTCACGCCCTTTTGCAGGATAGGACCAACATTGGGCTTCCAGCCGTCCTCGCCCGCGAACCGCGCCAGCAGCTCCTCCCAGATCCGCTCGTCCGGCCACGACGAGAGGTCTTCATCCGGCGCACACTGGAGATAGAGCCGGGAGATCGTGGGCGAGCGCATGGTGAACAGCGCAAAGCCCCGCTCGTGGCTGGCATAGATCAGCTCCTCGTGCGCCGGCGGCGCATCGGCCAGGATGCCGAGCCACCCGAACGGGTAGGCCCGATCGAACACCGCGAGCACACCGTCCGGGATCGCCGGCCGGCAGATGCCGTGGAAGCCGTCGCAGCCGGCGATCAGGTCCGCCTCGATCGTCGTCTCCTGTCCGCCGCTCACGTAACGGATCGTCGGCCGGGCCGTACCGAGCCCCGCCACGCTCACGTCCTTGGCCTCGAACACGATCGGCAGGCCCTGACCCAGCCTGGCCGCGATCATGTCCTTCACCACCTCGTGCTGGCCATAGATCGTCACACGGCGGCCGGCGAGGCTCGCAAGATCGATGCGGTGCCCTCGGCCGCCAAACCGCAGCTCGATTCCATCGTGCACCATCCCTTCACGCTCGAGCCTGGCGCCGACCCCCGCATCCTTGAGCATGTCGACGCTGCCTTGCTCGAGCAGGCCGGCGCGGATGCGACCCTCGACGTAGGTCCGCGTGCGATCCTCGAGGACTATGGTGTCGATGCCCTCGCGTGCCAGCAGATGCGACAGCAGCAGCCCGGCCGGCCCGGCACCGACGATGCCGACCTGTGTTCGCAAGTGCGCCTCCCTGCCGTCGATTGTTCTTTGCCGAAAGTGTGCGGGGCTAGTGTGATGATCGAGAAGTTCGCCACCATTTGCGGCCCGGTCGGGAGCGAACTTCTCGATCTGAATCACACTAGCAACTCTATGATTCTAGTGTCCCTTGTGATTCCGAAGTTCGCTGGTGCGGTTTCGGGCAAGGTGGGGCGAACTTACGGA
>JBIOVC010000237.1:0-16009 GCA_044867545.1 Hyphomicrobiaceae bacterium
GAGCGCTGCGAGGCGCGGGTCGTCGCCGTGTTCTCGATCCCGGCGACGCGGACGCCCGGCCGGTCCACCTCGGCGTGGGTCCGGATCTGCGAGCCGGGCGCCACCAAATACGTGCTCTGCAGCACCATGTGGGCCGGGCCGAAGGCGACCTTCTTCCTGCGCTCGTCATCGACGGGGAGGAAGGCGACGTCCCAGGCATTGCTGTCGGCCGCCTCGGTCAGAGCGCCCGAGTTCGCATAGGAAACGTACTCGACCGGCACGCCGAGCCGGTCGGCCAGCTCCTTGCCGAGGTCGATGGCGGTCCCCTTGAGCTTGCCGGTCACGGGGTCCTTGGCGACGTTTCCGGCACCGACCGTGGGCCCGAGGGCGACGCCGACACGCAAGCGGCCCGTCGGGGCCAGCTCTTTCATCGCTGCGGCTTTGTCGGCGGCATCCGTCATCGGCGTTCCTCCCAGGCTTATCTTTCAGCGTACTCCTATCTATACCTCATGGTCGCGCTGGCGCGATGCCCGCGAAACGGAGGCAACCCATGACCGGATCAGCGGCGGAGATGGCAGGTGTGCGCGAGGAGGCGCTGGCGATCCTCGGCCGGCTCGGCGTCCCGGCCGATGCGCTGGCGCGTGAGGGCATGCCGGCCCGCTCGCCGATCACCGGGGAGACCATCACGCATGTGCGCGCGGCGACCGCCGCGGATGCGGCAGCCGCCGTCGGACAGGCACGCGAGGCGTTCCTCGCGTGGCGCTCGGTGCCGGCGCCGCGGCGCGGCGAGCTGGTACGGCTCCTCGGGGAGGAACTGCGCGCAGCCAAGGCCGACCTCGGACGGCTCGTCACGCTCGAGGCCGGCAAGATCGTCTCGGAGGGCCTGGGCGAGGTGCAGGAGATGATCGACATCGCCGACTTCGCGGTCGGCCTGTCGCGGCAGCTCTACGGTCTCACCATCGCGAGCGAGCGGGCGGACCACCGGATGATGGAGACCTGGCATCCGCTGGGCCCGGTCGGCGTCATCACCGCGTTCAACTTTCCGGTCGCGGTATGGGCCTGGAACGCGGCGCTGGCGCTCGCCTGCGGCAACCCGGTGCTGTGGAAGCCATCGGAAAGGACGCCGCTGACGGCACTCGGCGTCCAGGCACTGTTCGAGCGGGCGGCGAAGCGGTTCGGCGATGCGCCGGCGGGGCTGTCGGCGGTGCTCATCGGCGGGCGCGACGTCGGCGCGGCGCTGGTCGATGATCAGCGCGTGCCGCTCGTGTCGGCGACCGGATCGACGGCGATGGGCCGCGCCGTCGCGGAGCGGCTGGCGCGGCGGCTCGCGAGGCCACTGCTCGAGCTCGGTGGCAACAACGCCGCGATCGTGGCGCCGTCGGCCGATCTCGACCTTGCGGTGCGCGCGATCGCGTTTGCGGCGATGGGAACGGCCGGCCAGCGCTGCACGACGCTCCGGCGGCTGATCGTCCACGAGGACATCCACGACGCGCTGATCGGACGGCTGAAGAAGGTCTATGCGTCGGTGAAGATCGGCGATCCGCGCGAGTCCGGAACGCTCGTCGGTCCCCTGATCGGTGGGGAAGCATACGAGGCGATGGAGGCCGCGCTCGCGGCGGTGCGGGCTGCCGGCGGACGGGTGACCGGCGGTGGGCGCATGCTCGCGGGGCGCTACCCCCAAGCCTACTACGCGGCGCCAGCGCTGGCGGAAGTCGGTGCGCAGATCGAGATCGTCAAGCGCGAGACGTTTGCACCGATCCTCTACGTGATGCGCTACCGCACGCTCGAAGAGGCAATAGCGCTCCACAACGACGTGCCGCAGGGCCTCGCCTCGTCGATCTTCACGCGCGACATGCGCGAGGCGGAACGATTCCTTTCAGCCGCGGGCTCCGACTGTGGCATCGCCAACGTCAACATCGGTCCGTCGGGGGCGGAGATCGGCGGCGCGTTCGGCGGCGAGAAGGAGACGGGAGGCGGGCGCGAGTCCGGCTCGGATGCCTGGAAGGCCTACATGCGCCGCGCCACCAACACGATCAACTATGGCACGGCGCTGCCGCTCGCGCAGGGCGTGAGCTTCGAGGTGGAAGGCTAGCCGGTTCCCGCAAGGACCTCACGCCGCGCGGTCGCTGACGCCCTCGACGCCTTCGTGGCGCGCACAGTGGGCGCAGCAATACATCTTGCCATGCGACTCGACGCCGTGACCGACGATGCGGCAGCGGCAGTGCGCGCAGGTTGGCGCCATCGCCGCAATTGCGCACTCGAAGCTGTCGAAAGTCTTGGTGGCGCCCTGCATCGTGACCTGGAACGCCTTGTCGTAGTCGTTGCCGCAGGTGTCGCATCTGGCCATGGCGGTTCTCCTCTTCGCCGGAGATATCGAGCGGCCGTTCAGCCGAGGCCCGCAGAGTTCGCCCAGAACCAAACGAGCAGCGCCGTGCCGACAATCAGGGCGAGGGTCAGCGAGAGTGCGAGCACGATGATCACGTGATGACCGATGACCGCCTGGCGCGCCTTGCGCGGCGTGATCTCGGTGCCGGTCTCCTCGCGGTGCGTGTCGGCCATCCTCGCCTCCGAGCTGCCTGCCGGATTGTGCTTGAACGGTTACTCTGGAACTCAACGAACCGGGAGCCCAAGGGTTTCCACGGACTTGGAAATTGATCCTTTCGGGGGGCCGCCAGTACGCGCAAATGGTTGCAGTTACAGCCGGATTGCTGACCCGGCGTTAACCCAAACCGTTCAGAAATCGTTTACGATCCCTGCCCGCCGCCGCCGCTTGCCGGTGCGGCCGCTTCCTGGTCTCTTGCTGTCCCCCAAGCGTTCAGAGAGTTCGTTGTCCATGAGCGTTGTCCGGCGTTCGCCTGCCTCCCCTCCCCTCAACCGTGTCCTGATCGGCGACTCCATCCAGGAGCTCGCCCGGCTGCCCGACCGCAGCGTCGATCTCGTATTCGCCGACCCGCCCTACAATTTGCAGCTCGAGCGCGATCTGCTGAGGCCCAACAACACGGTCGTCGACGGCGTCGACGATGCCTGGGACAAGTTCTCGAGCTTTGCCGAGTACGACCGCTTCACGCGGGCCTGGCTCGGCGAGTGCCGGCGCGTGCTGAAGGCCGACGGCGCGATCTGGCTGATCGGCTCCTACCACAACATCTTCCGGCTTGGCGTCGCGCTGCAGGACCTCGGGTTCTGGATCCAGAACGACATCGTCTGGCGCAAGACCAACCCGATGCCGAACTTCCGCGGCAAGCGCTTCACCAACGCGCACGAGACGCTGATCTGGGCGGGGCGCGACCAAAAATCGAAGGTGACCTTCAACTACGAGGCGATGAAGGCGTTCAACGACGATCTGCAGATGCGGTCGGACTGGCTGATCCCGATCTGTGCCGGTCCGGAGCGGCTGCGGGACGAAGGCGGGCGCAAGGCGCATCCTACGCAGAAGCCGGAGGCGCTGCTGCACCGGGTGGTGCTTGCCTCGACCAATCCCGGTGACGTCGTGCTCGATCCTTTCTTCGGCACCGGCACGACAGGCGCGGTCGCCAAGCGGCTCGGGCGCAAGTGGATCGGGATCGAGCGCGACGTCGAGTACGCGGCCGCCGCCGAGCGGCGCATTGGACGGGTGCGCTCGCTGCCGCCGTCCTCGCTTGAGACCGCGCGCTCCAAGCGGAGCGAGCCGCGGGTGCCGTTCGGCACGATCATCGAGCTCGGGATGCTGGAGCCCGGCTCTCCGCTCTACGACGAGGGCGGGAAGATCAAAGCCGAGGTGCGCGCCGACGGCACGCTGTGGGCGAGGGGCAAGCAGGGCTCGATCCACCGGCTCGGCGCCGAGCTGCAGGGCAAGGCCGCCTGCAACGGCTGGACCTACTGGCACTTCGAGGCGGAAGGCAAGCTCAAGCCGATCGACATCCTGCGCGACGAGGTCAAGCGGCAGATGGGAATCGTGCTTCCCGCCGAATAGCGAATAGGCCCTTGTTCGCCGACGCAAAAGCCGACTAAGCTCGGCTCAACAAGAACACTTGCTCCAGGGAGGTCTCAGATGGGCGTCGCGTATTGGCGCGGTTCGGCTGTTGCCGGGCTGACAGGGATTTTGTGCACGGCGACGGCGGCGTTGCCGGCGGTTGCTCAGGACTCAGAGGCCGCATTCTTCAAGGACAAGACGGTCAAGCTCGTCGTCCCCTTTGGGCCTGGCGGCGGATATGACGCCTACGCGCGTATGCTCGCCCCGCACTTCGCCAAGAACTTGAGCGCAACCGTGGTGGTCGAGAACCAGCCGGGCGCCGGAGGGCTCACGGCACTCGGTCGGCTGACCACCTCCGATCCCGACGGACTGACGATGATGATCGTCAACGGCACGGGCGCCGCCTTCGCACAGTTGACCGGTCAATCCGGGGTGCGGTTCGACCTCGGCAAGCTCGGGCACCTGGGCACGGTCAGCGCCTCGCCCTGGATGTGGCTGGTCACGCCCAACTCCCCGGTCAAGACGCCGCAAGATGCCATGAAACCCGACGCCAAGCTGTCTTGGTCGGCCGGCGGCCCGATGGATGGACTTTCGGACGGGGCGGCATTCACCTGCGAGGCTCTGAAGCTCAACTGCAAGATCGTGCTCGGCTATAAAGGCAGCAGCGATGCCGCGCTGGCGGTGGCACGAGGCGAGATGGATGCGATCTACGTCTCCGACACCTCGGCCAACAACTACGTGAAGTCCGGCCAGGCCCGCGCAGTGGCGACGATGGCGCGAGAGAAATCGCGCTTCTTCCCCGACCTGCCGACGGTCTTCCAGGCGGTCAAGCTCGATGCCGACCAGCAGTGGCTGTTCGACTATCGGAGCACGGTCGAGAACCTCGGACGCATCCTGGTGGTGCCGCCCGACATGCCGAAGGGCAAGCTGGCGTTCCTGCAGAACGTGGTCAAGAAGACGCTCACCGACCCGGCCGTGGTCGCCGAGGGCGAGAAGACATCCCGGTACATCGATTATGTCGATGGAGACACGACCCGCAAGGCGACGCTGCGCGTCATCACCGACCTGACGCCGGAGCAGAAGAAACGGGTGATGGCCATTCTGCTCAAAGACAACAAATGACCGATGTCCATCGCTGCGAGGGCGATGGACCCTAGCTGGGAGAAGTAAATGCTCAAGCGAACTATACTGTCTGCCGTGAGTGTCGCGTGCCTCTCCGCCGCCTTGGCCTTGGGATCGACGCCGTTGTCGGCGCAGGAGCCTTTCGCCGGCAAGACCGTGCAGATGATCATCGGCTTTGGGCCGGGCGGCGGCTATGACCGCTGGGGCCGCGTCGTCGCGCGCCATATCGGCAGGCATCTTCCCGGCAACCCGCAAGTCGTTCCGCAGAACATGCCGGGCGCCGGCAGCTATGTCGCGGCGAACCACATCTACAACGTCGCGCCCAAGGACGGCACGGTGATGGGCATCATCGCGCGCGATGCGCCGCTCGGGCCGATCACCGGCGCGGAGGGCGCCCGGTTCGATCCGCTCAAACTCGCGTGGCTAGGCACGCCGACGACGGAGACCAATGTCTGCATCGCCTTCCACACCTCGAAGGTGAAGTCTGCCAAGGACCTGTTCAATACCGAGATGATCCTCGGCGATACCGGTCCAGGCACCGGCACGCACACCTACCCGACCGCACTCAAGTCGCTGCTCGGCATGAAGTTCAAGCTGATTGGCGGATTCCCGTCCTCGGCGGACGTGTTCCTTGCGATGGAGCGGGGCGAGGTCGACGGCATCTGCGAGAGCCTCGACAGCGTGATCGACAAGCGGCCGGAGTGGATCTCGAGCAAGAAGGTGCTGGTGCTGTTCCAGGGCGGCGCGGCGCCGAACCCGGAGATCAAGGACGTCCCGTTCATCCTCGACTTCGCCCGCAACGAGGAAGAGAAGCAGGCGATGCTGTTCCTCTACGGCGGGCAGGGCATCGGCCGTCCGTTCGTGGCGCCGCCCGACCTGCCGGCCGACCGGCTGAAGATGCTCCGCGATGCGTTCAGCAAGACGATGCGCGATCCGGAGTTCATCGCCGACGTCAAGAAGGAGAAGCTCGACCTCGAGCCGGAGGATGGCGAGCATCTGGCGGCGCTGATCGCCAAGATGTACCAGACGCCCAAGGCGGTGGTCGAAAAGGTGACCGCGCTGCTCAAGACGAAGTAGCGATCCCCAGGGAGATCAGGGGGCCCGATCGAGGCGGCAGCTTCGACCGGGCCTTCTCTTTACGGGTGCACGTCTTCGGTGAACCACTCGGTCGGCAGCTCGTGGCCGAGGCCCTGCTCGCGCGCCTTGCGGTAGACGACGGCGCCGGCGGCTGCGAACTGGTAGCCCATGCCGAGGTTGTTGATGAACATGGTGACATCCTCCGGCCGGTTGCGACCGCGATAGCGGCCGGTCACCAAGTCCCCGATCGTCGGCAGCTTGGTGAAGTCGATCTCATCGACGAGGTTCCAGCCCTTGCCGCTCACCGCCTCCGGGATCTCCAGCTCGTGCGTGGTGAAGTGCATCGGCTTGCTGTCGTGGGTGTGGATCACCAGCCGGTCGGCGCGTTTCAAAGCCGCCTGATCGATCTCGGGCCGCTTGATCGAGGAGACATGGACGCCCGGCACGATCCAGCTCTCGAAGTAGATCGGATCGATCGAGTTGGTCGCGCACATGACCACATCGGCGCCTTCGATTGCATCCTCGGCGGATGCCACCGGCTCCACCTCGACGCCGAGCTGCGGCGTCATCTCGATCGCGAACTTGGCGCGGTTCTCGGGATTCGGGCTGAAGCAGCGGATGCGCTCGATCTTGCGCGCTGCGCAAATCGCCATCAGCTGGGTGCCCGCCTGCCAGCCCGAACCCAGCAGGCCGACGCGGGTCGCATCCTCGCGCGCCATGTACTTGGCGGCGATACCGTTGGCGGAGGCAACGCGGATGCGCTGGAGCACGCCGTCGGGCAGGATCGCGAGCGGCTCGCCGTTCTCGGCCGAGAACAGCAGCACGAGCCCGACCCAGCGGCCGCCCGCTGCCGGCACCTTCTCGCGCCGCTGGTTGTTGCCGCGCTTCGGCCAGGTGACGACGTCGGAGTTGATGCGTACCGCGCCGACGCCGAACTTCGGCGCGATGCCGTCCATCGATTTCAGGCTGTAGCGCGCCTCGGGCTGGCCCTCGATGCCGGCAAGCGTATCCGACCGGGTGCGATTGACGCCGCGTCCGTGGCCGAGCTCGGCGTAGGCCTCCTCGAGCGCCGCCATGCACTCGGGCACGGTCAGCACGCGAGCGACGTCGTCGTTCGACAGGATGATGGTCATGGGCGGCCTTTCACAAACGCCATTGCTGCAGGACGGAGCTCCGCACGGCCGCCCTGCCCGCCCGGAACACAGCCGCTGCTACTTCGCCGGTGCTGCCTTGGGCGCGGCCGAAGCCGGAGGCTTCACCGAACCGGTGGTGACCGTCTGTCCCGGGGCGGGCGCCTTCGGCTTGGCGGAGGCCGAAGTGGCTGCGGGTGCCGACGGGTCCTCGCCGCCCCAGCACACCGTCGCCTCGGCCTGGCAGGTGTGCTCGTCGAACACGATGAAGTTGAGGAACAGCTCGCACTGCACCGACTTCGGGCCGGTCTTGTACTGCTTGACGCCGAGGGCCGCCATCTCGGTCGCGATGTGCTTGTCGAGCAGGCTCTGTGAGTCCCTGGTCGGCACGTCCTTGCCATAGTCGTTGACGAGGAAAGCGAAGCGCTTGCACGCGGCATCGGCAACGTCAGCGCCCGCAAGCTGCAGTGCAACCGCAGCGGCGGCGGCGATCATCGTGCTGGCCCGCATGGGCATCCCCCCGAGGCTGTGAAAGATGAGGCAGGTATAGCCGGTGCCCTCGGCACTGCCTAGTGCAAGGCGCCGTGCGCAGCATGCTCGTGCACAAGCCCGACCGCTTGAAGGTCTGCTAAGAGAGAGAGCGCCGATCAGTGCTGATAGGGCGAGTCGCGGCCGCGCGAGTCGAAGAAGAAGCCGCTATCGAACGGTCCCAGAGGGGTCTGCCGGTCGAGCCTCGGGTCACGAAAGACATTGGCGCCGCCGTAAAGGGTCCGGCTGTCGCCATAGGTATTAGTGACGTCCTCGGCGCTGTAGGAGTAGCCGCCGCGCCGTTGAACGTAGCTGCGTACCTGCGCCTTGCTGCGCCGGTCCGAGCCCGAGGTCGGCTGCATGGTGGCCTCGACCGCGCTGCTGCTGCGCCGGCTCTGCGCCTCAGCGTCGGGAGTGAACGCCGCCGCTGCAATGAGACTGGAAGCAACCGCGAAGCCAAGACCACGCCGCATGATCATCGTCCTTCTGACGCGCGCATTTCTCAATTCTGAAAGAATAACGGGAAAAATGAACAATTCACTCAATATCTGCGCGGGCACACAGGATTTCCGGAACAAGCGGCCCGTCCGGCAACAGGGAACCCTCAAGCGAGGCGGCGCGCCGCCTCGCTCTCTTTCGGGTTCAGAATAAGGTGCGGGCCGAAGCCTGCTTGTCCTGCTACTTGCAGGCTTTCTGCGTGGCCGTGCAACTGTAGACCACAAGTGCGGTTGAGGTGCACTTGTAGGCGGCCTTGCCCGATGCCTTGCCACCGTAGGCCTTAATGGCCTCGCCAAGCGCCATGATGGCCTGGTCCTTGGCGAGCGGCTCGCCGACGCCAGTACCCTCAGCACCGATCTTTGTGCACTTCGCTGCGTCGGCCGGTGTCACAAGACCGGCACCGACCACTGCCGCAGTGAATGCTGCGGCTACCAGAACGCGAACCATCGACATGTCCATCCTCCTCCGGACTCCTGGAACCGGGCCGAATATGCCCCAGCCACGGCAGTCAGCGTAAGTGAGGGCGATGCATGCCGATGTGCAGGCGGCGCGATTTGCATGAGGGCGTTGCCGGCGCAACACGCCGGCAACGAGCAGGTCCTATCCCATTCGGGGACGAGATACTTAATTTCTCTGGCGAAGGGGGTCAGCCGTCCGATCAGGACTTGCAGAGCTTCGCCTGGACGGTGCACTCGGAGCCGAGCCCACCCTTGGTGCACTTCGACTTGAGGCCGCTCACGGTGTAGCCCGGTGCGGTGCCGACCTTCGGGTTGCTCGCCATCCAGGATGCCCACATGCCCCAGTCGGTTGCCTGCAGGATCGCCTCGTAGGCCTGGAACTTGGCGCCATCCTCGGTCGTGTTGGTGCCCTGCCCCGCCTTCAGGACGCACTGGGCCTCAGCGACGGACGCACCGGCGAGAAGACCACCGGCGGCAATCAGGGGAATGGCAGCACTCTTCAGCTTCGACATGGTGCGATCTCCCAATATGCAAAGAGCGGATCGGGGGACAGTGCCCCAATCCGCTCCAGTTGCCTATTCACGATCCGGCCCGGTGCACAGGCCGTCGATCACTTTTGAAGGCGGGCGTTGCAGACCGGCGCCAGCCGCATCTGCTGCCGGCCTCACTCGCCGGCGAGCTGAAGGTTGACGGCCTTCGGGCCCTTGCCACGCTTGTCGGGCTCGGTGTCGAACGACACCCTCATGCCCTCGTCGAGCGGCCCGATGCCGGAGCGCTCGACGGCAGTGACATGGACGAAGACGTCCTTGCCACCCTGGTCCGGCGTGATGAATCCGAACCCTTTCGTCTGGTTGAAGAACTTGACCGTTCCGCTCTGCCGCATGCGAGGTCTCCTTGTCCCCGGTGAACTGTTGCGGTTGGCCGGAGCGCGAGCACCCGCTCCCCGGCGAGGTTAGCTAGGCAGTCTCGACCGATGTCGGGGAACGTGAGGTTCGCAAGAGAACAAGACGCATCAGCGTAGAAAGTCTCAGCAGGCTCAGCAGTCTCCGCCGGGTCTGATAGGCCGCCCGAACTGGCCCGGAATATGAGCGATTGAAAACCGGCACGCAAGGCAAAAGCGACCAATACAGAATGGTCCCGGTCGGTTTAGGTCAATAGGAATTACGTTTCTCGCCCGCCAGCCAAAGGACCTCGGAACGTGCCCCAGGCCCATGTGCGAGGCGGCCAGCAAGAAAAGGCATGAGTTGCCGCAGCGTCTCGTCGAGCAGATGGGGCGGATTGAGCAAAAGCAGCCCGGTCCCGTTCAGAATGTCGGGATGACGGGGCGCGCGGATCAGCAGCTCGACCTTGAGCAGACGTGTGTGGCCGTCGGCCAGCAGAGCGCGATGGAGCGCAGCGATCGGCTTCGGATCCTTGATCGGATACCAGAGCAGGTAGATGCCGGTCGCGAACCGGGAGACGGCCTCACGCAGCGAATCCCGCATACGCTCGAGCTCGTCCGGCTCCTCGAACGGCGGATCGATGAGGATGGCGCCGCGGCGCTCCTTGGGCGGCAGCAGAGACTTGAGCGCCATCCAGCCGTCGAGCCCCAGCACCTTGGTGCCGGGGTCGCGCGCGAACATTGCACGCAAGGCCGCGCCATCCTCGGCGTGCAGCTCGTTGACGACGAGCTGATCGCCGGGACGCATCAATGCTCGCGCGAGGCGGGGACTGCCCGGATAGCGTAGCAGGCGCCCCGGCGGATTCATCGCGCGGACGACATCGAGGTAGGGCTTCAGCGTCTCGGCGTGGGGAGCAGGGACCGGCTCGGCGTCCGGACCGATGAGGCGGCCGATACCGTTCCTCCACTCGCCGGTCTTCTCAGCGGCCTCCGCGAAGAGGTCGTAGACGCCTGCGCCTGCATGCGTGTCGATCACGCGGAATGGTGCGTCCTTGCGCTTCAGGTGCGTGACGACGAGGGCGAGGATCGCGTGCTTGACGACGTCGGCGAAGTTGCCGGCGTGATAGGCGTGGCGGTAGTTCATGCGCGAGGGTTGGTGCGTGGGCGCCGCTTGGAAGCAGGGTTGCGCGAGGTATGGAACACAGCGATGATTTCGACCAGCTCGGCCGTCAACATGTAGATGACGAGTAGGGGCATGCCACGCACCACGGCTTCACGGCAACCAGTCTCCTGATCGAGCCGAGCCGCTTAGGCCGCGATACTGTCAATCGTGCGATCGACAAGCTCTGCGACCCTTTCCGCTGCGGCAGGGTTCCTCTCCGCGATGTAGCGGAGCACGTCCTCGAGGTCGTCCGCTGCTTCCCGCGTCCACACAACCCTCATAAGTTAGGATTGTATCGGCGCAGGATCGCGCGCACTTCCTCATCGGCCACGTGGCGACGCGGAAGGGCTAGCCGCCGCTTCACTTCGTTGCGCTGTGCTTCCGTCATGTGCGATTTGGAAGAGTGGAAAGCCGGGCCTCGAGCTCGCTCACCAGCGCGTCCCGCGAATCATCGGGAAGCGCCTTTATGGCCTCCACTACGTCGTTCAGCCGATCGTCGTCGATCTTGGTCATGGCAAAAAACTATCACGATCCCTGCCCTGGCGCGACCTTGGCCGTCACTTCGCCGGCATCTTGAAGGCGCGCTGCAACGCGGCGCAGGCCTTGTAGCGGTGGCAGCCGACGAGGTGATCGTTGACCATTCCGGTCGACTGCATGAATGCATAGATCGTGGTCGGGCCGACGAAGCGGAAGCCTCGCGCTTTGAGCGCCTTCGATACGCGGCGAGAGGCGTCGGTCGTCGCCGGTATCTCGCCGATGCGCTCGAACCGGTTGACGATCGGCCTGCCGCCGATCTCGCCCCAGATGAAGCTCGCCAGCGACTGCTCCTCGGCGAGCTTCAGGTAGGCACGCGCATTATCGATGGTGGCGTCGACCTTGAGCCGGTTGCGGACGATGCCGCTGTCGTTCATGAGGCGCGCGACGTCCTTGCTGCCGTAGCGGGCAATGCGCGTGGGGTCGAAGCCGTCGAAGGCGCGGCGGAAGTTGTCGCGCTTCCTCAGAATCGTGATCCAGGAGAGGCCGGCCTGGAAGCCCTCCAGCACCAGCTTCTCGAACAGGGCACGGTCGTCGAGGCGCGGGACGCCCCACTCCTCGTCGTGATAGCGGGCGTACTCGCTGCCGTCCGCCCCTGCCCACGGGCAGCGCACGAGCTTTGGCTTGGCCATATCGTCAGGTCCCCTGGGCCACCGGCACGTCGAAGGCCGCCCACGCCGGCTTGACGAGCGCGACCGCGATGCCTCCGGCCGTCAACGGAACGCCCGTCTGCAGCGCCTCGGCTGCCCGGTCGAGGCGCACCATCGCAAGACCCCGGCTGCCGCAGACCGAGCCCAGCGTGCCGATCGCCACCTCGCCAGCGCGGATGTCGGTGCCGGAGGCGGGCAGATCGGAGGCGGCACGAACGGGGACGATGCGGCGGCGCGCGGTGCCTCGATGATGCATGCGCGAGACTACCTCCTGGCCGACGTAGCAGCCCTTGGCGAAATCGACCCCGTTCAGGACATCGAGCAGCGCCTCGTGCGGGAAGGTGTCGCCGAATGCATAGTCCTTGCCGCCTTCGGGCACGCCCTCGGCGATGCGGTGAGCGTGGTAGGACTCGGCCGTTGCGGAGACCGCCCCGCGGCCGCCAAGCACCCAGTCCGACCCCATCGAGACGTGGGCGCGAAAGCCGAGTGCGGGAAGGCGCGGATCGGCGAACGCGGCAGCCTCCTCGGCGACCGCGTCACCACCCCAGAACGCCGCTACAGTGTAATTCGACGAGGCGTCCTCAATCTTCACGTCGGCGCGCAGCTTGTACATGCTCAGGCGCTGCACGAGCTCGGCCGACTTGTTGCGCGCGGTCTCGAGCAGGAATCCCCCGGACGACTTCGTCACGAAGAAGTCGAACAGAATCTTTCCTTGCGGAGTGAGCAAGGCGGCGTGGATCGCGGGCTGGCGCTCCAGCCGGTCCATGTCGTTGGTGATGATGCCCTGCAGGAGCTTCAGCGCATCGGGACCGGCGACGCCAACGACGCCGCGGTCGGTCAGAATCGCGATTCTGGTCTCGGGCATGGCGGACAGACGCTCAGCTTCGAGCTAATCGCAACTTACCTATGTGGTTGCTTGGCGCCTGGCAAGGCTTGCAACGATCACTATCGGCCGAAGCTCAGCCAGGTGCCCTCGGCGCCAATGGCCAGCCGCCACCAGCTCCACTTCCGCGCCGCGCGCATGGCGCTCGCCTCGGCGGGTGTCACCAGACGATAGAGCTCGACCTCTTGCGCAGGGGTGAGCCTGTCGATCGGCACCTCGGCGAAATAGGGCCACACATAGATGCGGTTGTTCTCGATGTCCTTGCCCGTCGGGATGACGGCGTAGCCGGACTCGAGCAGGCGGCCGAGGACCGCCAGGATCTCGCGACCCTCACCGTCGCCCGACAGCGATTTCAGATGAGCTATGGGGTCGCTGCCGGCGGCGGCTCCGAGCTCGGGTTTCATCTCATTGAGCTCGATGGCGATCCGCAGCTCGTTCATGTCGCCGGTGCGGACTGCGGCGAGGATCGCCTCGCGCATCTCGGCGACGCCGCGTGGCAGGTCGTCGGCGCCGTAGCCGATGTCAGTACCCGGCGCTTTGGCCGCTGCGCGATCCTGCCTGCCCGGCTTGGCGCGCCTGGTGTCCGCCGCGGCGGGCCCGGCCCACCATTGGACAAGGGGGGTGAGGGCCAGTACCAATACCGCCCTGCGAGTCGGCCGAAGTTCAGGTCGTGACGCCATCGGGGGGATCCTTGCCACGAGAGGGAGTGCCAGAAGCCCAGAGGCCGCATTGGCCCGTGCCCCTTTGTCGTGGCAGCATCGGGCATCGTCAACCGGCACCGCAGCAGAGTGCGAACGACGGTGCCAAGGGCCGCGGTCGCTGATGCACTTCGTTCCCAATCCGCTCATCATTCCAATCGGATTCCTGATCGGCGTGCTGGTGGCAGCGCCGGTCGGCCCGGTCAACGTGCTCTGCATCCAGCGAGCGATCGAACGCGGTGCGCTCGCTGGGGTTTCCGCGGGACTCGGCGCGGTGCTGGGCGACGGCCTGATCGCGTTCGCCGCAGCGCTCGGCGTCGGCGCGATCTCGGGGACGTTCAGCGACTACCGCTATTTCATTCAAGTCGTCGGCGGTCTGGCGCTGGTCGGGTTCGGCACCAAGCTGTTCCTCGCCACGCCGCGGCTCGATTCTCCGCGGACCAGCGATATTGGCTGGTCCGAGTTCCGAAACGTGCTGTGGGACGTGCCGAAGACGTTCTTCCTGACGATAACCAATCCCGGCGCCGTGCTCGGTCTTATCGCCATCTTCGGCGGCGTGTCGAGCTTCGTCGAGGTTCACTCCACTGTCGATGCGCTGACCATGGTCGCTGCGATCATGGGCGGCAGCTTTGCGTGGTGGGTATGCCTGTCGCTGATGGTCGGACGAATCCGCCATCGCGTCGATCTGCAGCGCCTGAGGCAGATCAACATGGTGGCCGGCGCGCTGCTCGTTTGCTTCGGTGTGCTGCTGGTCGGCGAGATCGCGCTCAAGTCGGCGCGCGTGATCTGAGGTGTGAGCGCGAAGCGATCCTACTGGACGCTGTGGTGGAGCGTGAACTCGCCTTCGCGGACGCGCCGCGCGAGCCCGTTCGCGAGCTTTGCGACGGACTCCTCGCCGAAGACCGCAACAAGGTCGGTGAGCGCGGCATAGATCGCCGCGTAGGCCAACAGCTCGGGCGCGACGCCGCTGTCGGTCCCTTCCTCCCAGGCGTCCAGAATGAAGCCCAGCGCCTTCAGACTGTCGTCACGGTGCTCGATGAGAAGCTGCGGTTCCATGTCTGTCCCCACCGTCATTTGCACTGCGCCTCTTCCCGTGCATTGCAGGTGAGCCATAGCACGCGCCGCAGAGGCAAGAGGCGACTGCAACAATTCACAGTAAACTGACGGTTTGGCCACAGACGCGGCGGCCCCTTTCAGGGGATGGTACGAACGAGGCCGTCAGCGATCTGCTCACCCTCGGTCAGAAAGCGCGAGATCGCCGTCTGCGCGGTCGGCGTGCAGGCCCGATAGGTGCGGCTGTAACTGTTGTATCCCTGGTTGAAGCTGCGTGTGAGCCGGGCGCGCCGGAGCGGCGAGGTGCCTTCCGAATCGAGCAGCTCGCGCATACGGTCGCGCCACTGCTGGCCCTCGTTCGCACCGCAAAGCTCGCGCAGGTAGTGGATGGCGCCGAGAATCTCGGTCAGACGCAGCAGGCGATCGTCGTAAGGCTTGGTGTCCTGAGCGAAGCCTGCGCGCGGAGCGTGTGCCAGCAGCGCGGCCACAAGCACGGCCAGCACTGCTGCACGCTGCAGTTGTCGTCCGCCACTTCGCATCCGGTGCCATCTCCTGCAGGCTGCCAGCCTCAGGCCATACGCGAGGCTGCATTCCTGATGATGCGAGCCGTATCCTCGGTCAACGGGTACTGGTCTAGCTCGTCGAGCGGCACGAAGCGGGCAGCGCGGCTGTCGCTTCCCGCCACCGGCTCGCCCTCGCGCCAGCGGCCGTAATAGACCGCAATCACATAGTGCGCCAGGAGGGCTCCGGCGCTGTCCCGACGGATGACGTCACGCAGGTCGGCGAGCCCGATCAGCTCTGCGGCGATGGCCGTCTCCTCCCCGATCTCGCGAAGGGCGGCAGCGGCAGCCGTTTCTCCGGGCTCGATGTGGCCGCCAGGCAGGCTCCAGGCACCCGCCGATGGCCCGCTGCCACGCTCGACGAGCAGCACCGTATCACCGCGGAAGATGGCGGCACTGGCGGCTGCCTTCGGCCAGCCTCCAGGATTGTGCTCGGCGGCGGTCATTGCCATGTTGCCCGTTGATGCAACCACCCGACGGTAGCGCCCACGGCGGTCGAGGAGAAGTGCGCCGATGTGCACGCGTTACAGCCTGGCCTCTTCCCCGGAGGTCGTCCGCAGCTATTTCCGCCACCATAACGAGGCGGTATTCCCGCCACGCTACAACATCGCGCCGACGCAGCCGGTGGCGATCGTGCGGCTGGATCATGCCGGCCGCCGCGAGCTGATGCTGGTGCGCTGGGGCCTGATCCCCGCATGGGTGAAGGACCCGCGCACCTTCGCGACGCTCGTCAACGCGCGTTCGGAGCAGGCGGCGACGAAGGCCTCGTTCCGCGGCGCGATGCGGTACCGGCGATGCCTCGTCCCCGCCGACGGGTTCTACGAGTGGACGGGTGCGCGCGGAAAGAG
>JBIOVC010000238.1:0-3772 GCA_044867545.1 Hyphomicrobiaceae bacterium
GGGATCGGGGAGACGCCATCGAGCAGCCACGGGATGCCCATGGTGCCGCGGATGAAACCGGCCGTGTTCATACCGATAGTGCCCAACAGCACGCCGAAGGCGCCGGCCAGCAGGCCGCGTGCCATGCTGTCGCCGGTGAGCGAGCCGATCAGCATCATGCCCCAGACGGCGACCACCAGCATCTCGAGCGGCCCCATCTTGAGCACGATCTCCGCCATCGGCACGATGGTCAGGTAGAGCAGCACGTAGCTCGCGAGCGTACCGACGACGGAAGCGACGAGGCCTGCTCCGAGCGCCTCGTTGTGGCGGCCCTGGCGTGCCATCGGATAGCCGTCGAAGGTGGTGGCGACCGCTGCCGAGGTACCGGGTATGTTGATGAGGATGGCCGGCACCGCACCGCCAAAGCCCGCTCCCGTGTAGATCGAGGTCTGGAAGATGACGGCGGGGAGAAACTCCATATAGAGCGTCATCGGCAGGCAGATCGCCATCGCCATAGTGATGGAGATGCCCGGCATGGCGCCGAAGAACAGGCCGACCAGAAGCCCCGGGATCACCCATATCCAGGCCGACCAGGAGGACGACAGGATGCCGAGCGCCGACTGCGTCGCGCCGATGTCGATGATCTCCGGCATCAGAGCACCTTCAACGGGAACGGAAACGGGATCATCGCCCGATAGCCGTAGATCAGCAGGACTGTGAAGAGGCTCGTGAACAGCAGGACGACCCACCACCGGCGCTCGCCACAGATGTAGAGGGCGATCGCCGTGAACAGCCAGCATCCGACGTCGAACCCGATGGTCTCGAGGGTGCTGACGAAAGCGCCAAAAGCGGCGGCAAGCAGCGCGATCTTGCCGAGCTCGCCGAGCTCTCGACGGCGTTCCGCCTCGGTCTCCGCCGAGGGCACTGCGACGCTCGCGGGACCGCGCCGATGGAAGCACTGCGGCAGCACGATCAGGCAGAGGATAACCCCGATGAGCGCGGTCGGCTGGACGAGCAGCAGGTTGTTGGTCGCGAGCGAGGTGGCGCGGGTGTCGATCAGATAGCCGGCGATCCAACCGCCGATGAACAGCAGCAGCAGCAAATGACCCCAGTCGATCTCGATCGAGCCGAAGCTGCGACGCATGACCCTAGTGTCCTGATCGCGAAATTCGTCTCATTGTGCCGCGAACTCGGAACGAATTTCGCGATCTGAAGGACACTAGCAAATCAAGGCTTCTAGTGTGATTCAGATCGAGAAGTCCGCTCACGGACCTGGCTCGACCCGATGGCGCGGACTTCTCGATCATCACACTAGTTCCATCATTCAACATATCGAGTCAAAGGCTGCCGCAACCGCCTGACGGCTGCGACAGCCGAACTCACTGTCCATGGTCCTGTTGGTCAGGCTTTCAGCAGGCTGATGTGCTTGCGCATCACCTCGGCCGTCTTCTTGAAGGAGGCATTCGACTCCTCCGGTCCGGTCCACTGGGTGGCGAGTTGCTGCTTCTCGAGCCCGGCCACGGTCTCGGCGTCCTTGCTGACCTTCTCGAGCGCCGCCACCAGTGCCTTGTAGACGTCGGGGCTCTTCTTCATCATCGAGGTGTGCACCGCCCAGCCGCGCTGCGAGCCGGCGACGAACTCCGCGTCCTTGCCGCCGACCTCGGTCACGGAGGGCGCATCCCACGGCTTCTGACGCTGGTCGTCGAAGGTCAGCAGGGGGCGGATCTTGCTGGCGATCGGCAGGAAGCCTTCGCCGCCGACGAGACCGATGTTGACCACACCGCCGGCGGTAGCGTTGCGGGCCGGGCCGCCGCCGTCGTAGGTGACGAGCTTCAGCTTGTCGCGCGGGATCTTGTTGGCATCGGCGAACAGCATGAGGTTGACGAGGTCAGCCGAGTTCGGCTGGACGCCGATCGAGAGGCTCGCCGGGTCGGCCTTCAGCTTGTCGACCACCTCCTTGATGCTCTTGAGCGGACTGTCCGCCGTCGTCGCCATCAGCGTGTAGTCGCGCGACGGCAGGTTGATCATCTGGAAGTCTTCGAGCTTGAAGGTCGCGTTCTGCAGGTAGATGTTGAGCGGGATGTAGGGGGCCGCCGACGTGCAGCAGATCGTGTAGCCGTCATCGGGCTGCTGCAGGAAATAGGTGTGTCCCAAGAGCGCGCCCGATCCGCCGCGGTTGACGATCACCCAAGGCTGCCCAGTGATCCTCTGGAAGTGCGGGCCGAAGGCACGCGCAAGGCGGTCGTTGTAGCCGCCGGTGGCGAACGGCACCACGATGTTGATCGGCTTCGACGGATAAGCCTGCGCGTGCAGGATTGCCGGCTTGGCGATCGCGGTCGCGGCGACGCCGGCAGCAGCGAGCCTGACGGCATCGCGACGAGAAATCGAGCGCTTCATGGACTTTCTCCCTAGTCAGCGTCCTTGGCCATATTCGGCGCGGGGTCCTTGCTGCGATGGCTGCAGATTGCGTCCCCGACCGGCCTTCGGAAGCTAGACGAGATATGCCGCCTGTCAACACATCTTGCTCGCCGACAGCGTCCCCTCTCCCCTCGTGAACGACGAGGGGAGAGGGGAGAAGCGGCGAGCGGCGGCAAAAGCAGCAATTGACAGTCGGCGACCGTTCGGCAGACACATTGAAACGCACAAACATCGGGCAAACAGGAAGGAAAGCGGATGGGCGGAGCCGGCCAGGAGCAAGCGTTAACCCGTTATGTGGCGGGGTTCGTCTCGGTGACGCGCGCATCCGATATCCCGGCTGACGTCGTCGCTCACGGCAAGAAGTCGATCCTCGACGGTCTCGGCCTCGCGCTGTCGGGCTCGGTCGCCAAGTCGGGCGAGCTCGTCCGCCGGCATCTCGCCGAGCTCGGACTCGGCGCCGGGCCGGCGACGGTGATCGGATCGTCCTTGCGCGTCGCTCCGCGCTTTGCCGCGTTCGCCAACGGCGTCGGCATCCACGCGGACGACTACGACGATACCCAGCTCGCGGTCGCCAAGGACAGGGTCTACGGGTTGCTGACGCATCCGACGGCGCCGGCGCTGCCGGCGGCGCTGGCGGTCGGCGAGGCGCTCGGCGCGAGCGGGCGGGACGTGATGCTCGCCTATCACCTCGGCGTCGAGGTCGAGTGCAAGATCTCGGAAGCGATCAATCCGCGGCACTATCAGACGGGCTTCCATTCGACGGCAACGTGCGGGACGTTCGCGGCGGCTGCGGCAGCCGGCAAGCTGATGGGGCAGGACGTCGAGACGCTGCAGCGCTCGCTGTCGATCGCGGGCAGCCAGTCGGCGGGACTGCGCGAGAACTTCGGCACCATGACGAAGCCGTTTCACGCCGGGCGGTCATCGGAGAGCGGCGTCGTCGCGGCCGAGTTCGCGGGGATGGGCTGGACGGCGACCGACAAGATCCTCGAGGCGCCGCGCGGGTTCTTCTCGGCGGCGGGCGGCGGCTACGACAAGGCGGCAATCGAAGGCAAGCTCGGGAGCCCATGGACGTTCGCCGAACCGGGGGTCTCGATCAAGCCGCATCCGTCGGGCTCGCTCACGCATCCCGGCATGACCGAGATGCTCAAGCTCATCCACCAGCACGACATCAGGGCCGAGCAGGTGGTGAAGGTCCGTGTCGGCACCAATCACAACATGCCGAACGCGCTCATCCATCACCGCCCGAGAAACGAGCTGCAGGCGAAGTTCTCGATGGAGTTCTGCATGGCGACCCTGCTCATCGAGCGGCGGGCCGGCTTGAACGAGTTCACCGACGAGGTGGTGCTGCGGCCCGACGTGCAGGAGATGATCGGCA
>JBIOVC010000239.1:0-4057 GCA_044867545.1 Hyphomicrobiaceae bacterium
CGACGCCTCACCCTCCAGGACGTAGCGTGCCTCGTATGTCCGGCTGGCGGGATCGGCAGCATCGGAGAGCTGTCGCAGGCGCGCCGGCGAAGCGGCGGCAGACACGCCGTAGACCCGGACTTGCGCCGGAGATCCGATGACCGGGCGCACGGTTTCCGGAAGATTTACTGCGGCCTCGCGCGGACCCGAGTGCGCCAGCCTCACCACGGTCTGGCCCGCGGCGACGACCTGGCCCGGTTCGGCCAGGGTCTCCACGACGGTCCCATCGGCCTCCGCGAGCAGCAGCGCGTACTCGGCCTCATTCTTCGCCACCTGAGCCTGAGCTTCGGCGGCCGCCAATTGCGCCGCCGCGCTGTCGAAGGCGGCTTTGACTTGGTCGTACTTCTGTTGAGCCACCCAGCCGCTAGCGAGGAGGCGGCGGTAGCGCGACTCGTCGGCCCTTGCCTGGACGGCCACGGCGCGCGCGGACACGACGGCTTTTTCCTTGGCCGCGAGCGCGAGATCGAGGTCCTTCTGGTCGAGCCGCATGAGCGGCTGGCCGGCGCGGACGTTTTGACCGGCGTCGACGAGACGCTCGATCACCTTGCCCGGAACGCGGAACCCGATGTTGCTCTGCACCCGGGCCGAGATGACGCCGGTGAAGGCCCGCTCGGAAGATTGGGCCGGCGTCACGACGGCGATTTGGACAAGCTGCGGTCCTTGACGAGGATCGTCCTCGTCCGCCGCCGTCGTCCGAAGGCCGATGGCTGCAGCGGCGCCAATGCCGGCGGCTGCGGCCAAAATGGTGCCTGCGAGGAGCGCTGTCTTGAGGTTGACCATGGTTGACCTCGCTCTTGCTGGAGGGAAGACGTTCAGGTCAGGGCGAACGCCGTGCGGATGCTCCGATCGACCGGCCCCGCCGGCATGAAGCGGCGCAACCGCCTCAAGAGACGAGCCTCGAAGCCGACCGGCCGACGCATCCGGTACGGCTCCTCGATCGCGCGCAGGATTTCCGCCGCGACAGTCTCCGGGCCGGGAGCGCTCTTGATCTTTGCGATGATGGCGGCCGAGACTCGCCGCAACGCGGCGGCGTAGGCCTCGATCTGCTGGCTTGCATGGACCGTGTTCGCGTCGAGCTGCGTGTTGGTGAAGTTGGGCTCGACAAGAGCCACGCGGATGCCGAAGCCCCGTACCTCGTGATCGAGAGTTTCTGATAGACCCTCGAGAGCGTGCTTGGTGCTGGCGTAAAGCCCGATGAACGGCCCCGGCAGGAAGCCCAGGATCGAACTGGTGTTCACGATCCTGCCGAAGCCCTGGGAGCGCATGACCGGGAGCACAGCCCTCACCATGCGCAGGACGCCGAGGACGTTGGTGTCGAAGAGCGCCTGCGCTTCGGCTGGGCTCGTTTCCTCGACAGCGCCGAGGACGGCGTATCCGGCGTTGTTGATCAGCACATCGATCCGCCCCGCTTGGCGCAGAACGCTCTTAACACAAGCGTCCACCGACGCGTCGTCGCGCACATCGAGCGGGAGCAGCTTGACCCCGGAAATCGGGGCGACGTTTGCGGGATTGCGGGCGGTCCCGAACACGCGATAGCCCCGGCTGTTCAGGAGCTCGGCCGTGGCGCGACCGATGCCGGAGGAGGCACCGGTGATAAGGACGACTGTCTGCTTGGTCATGGGTAGCCTCGCTTTGGTGGCTGATCTGGTTCAGGCATGACGTTGATAAGAATAGGTGGATATACACCTATAGATCGATTCCTCCGCAGGTCGCTTCATGGTCTAACGCTTGGCAATCGTTCGCAGAGTGGAGTGGAGGGAGGCCAATTGCGCGTCGCTGAGGCGCGCGACGACCACGTCGTTGGCGGCCTGCCAGTGATGAACTGCCTTTGCCAGGAGGGCGCGACCCGCGTTCGTGAGGGTGATCCGCTTCACGCGAGGATCGTCCTCATCACGGCGGATCCTCAGAAGCCCGCGCCGCTCCAATGGCTTTAGATTCTTCGTTGTTGTGGTTCGGTCCATCGCGAGCTCTTCCGCCAGCCCGCCGACGGTCAGCGGCGATGGCCGATTAAGCTGCATCAGTAACGAAAACTGGCCGCTGCTCAGTCCGAGAGGCCGGAACGCCTCGTCGAAATGCCGCGCGATGGAGCGACTGGCCCGCTGGACACGCAGGCAAACGCAGTTGTTGCCGATCATTTGGGCCGTTGCATATGAAGGCGAAAGGGTCGACATGGCTTGGCTATACGTGAATATGCACGTGTCCAATATATGGATATGCACGTATATCGTCAAGCTGATTCTCATGGTCGCCTGGCGAGAGCGTGTTGGGCCGCCTCCCACGCGCCGGTGCCCGAGGCCGGATAGATCACCACGTCCCCGTCGGTCTTGAAGATGGTCTTCAGCCCCGCCAGGACCTTCCGGCACATCGCCGCGAATTCCGGCCCCCGACGATCGATAGGCACTGTCGATAGCTAATTAACTTGTCCGGTTTCGTAGCACACGGGTTGACCGCTTTTTTCAACCTCAAGATATCGACTCATGCGGTGGTTGGCCCTGTGGGGATGTGGGCGAAGGCGAGCATTTCCCCGTGTTCGCCTTCTTCAGGCGGACACGGGGGAAGCGCAGCCGGTCCGCGCAGCGGATCGTCCACATGTCCACAGGGCGCCGGGCGCCAAAGCGGCTTAGGCGGCCCGGACTTGCGCATGATCGTCGGATGCCGCCGTGAGGAGCTGGCCGTCGGCCCGGTAGCGCGCCAGAGAGCGCGGCCCATGGAAGACGGCCAGCGTGTCGTCGGGATAGTGATGGACGCGCACCCTGACCTTGACGAAGTGCGGTCGCAGCGGGCTCTGCGGCAATTGCAGCGCGAGCTTGCGATAACGCACGGTGTTGTCGTTGCCGACAATGCGCTCTTGCTGCACGCACAGGATGTCGCGCCAGTGGCCGGCTGGATCGGGCACGAAGGCGCTGCCCGGCTCGCTGGCCGGAACGGCGAAGCGCGCGTTGTGCCGGGGTAGATAGACCGCGGCGATAAAGCGGTTGGCGGCCTCGAGCGAGGTGATGCCGGCGAGCCGCAGTTCCTTGGGCAAGCGGTCCTGGAGCGTGCCGAACATCCGTTCCGAGCGGCCGCGGGCTTCGGGCGAATAGGCCGGGATGTGCTCGATGCCGAGCTGCGCCAGCGCGCGACCGACCTGGGTGAGGTCGTCTTCGTCGACCTTGCCGCCGGCCTCGGGCGTGTTGAAGTAATGGCTGCCGCGATCGGTGTAGAGCGAGCAGAACAGGCCCCGCTTGGCGATCACCTCCCGCAGGCCCTGGAAGCTCGACATCGTGTTCTCCTCCTCGACCAGGAAGGCCGAGTAGATCTCGCTGGTCGCATCGTCCATGGTGACGATCAGATCGAAGCTGCGATCGAGCGCCGGAATCCAGCGATGGGGCGAACCGTCCTGATGCAGCATCAGGCCCGGCAACGGCCGGCGCGGACGCTTTGTCCGATGCACTCCCTTCTTGGCAGCCACCGGCAAGAGCTGGCGCTGATGCAGCAGCGTCTTGGTCCAGGTATAGCTCCACGGGAAGTTGTGCTCCGCGACCAGATGCTCGTGGAAGTGCTTGGCGTTGAAGTCCTGGTAGCGCTCGATGTAGAGCTCGGCCACTCGCGCTCTCCACTCCGGCGGCACTCGCTTGGGCGAGGGCTTGCCGATCCGCCGATCTAACAGCCCCTCCAGTCCATCTTCTTCATGACGCTGGCACCAGCGCCGGAACGTCCGCTCAGTCACGCCCAGCACTCTCGCCGCCTCGGCCTGGCTCATCTCGTGGTTCTCCCACTGCGCCAGAACTGCCTCGAACCTCATCAGTCGCACTCCTTGCAGCACCTCTGTCCGTCGCATGATCGCCCCCTCGTTTGGAGCGATTCCAAGACCGGACAGATCGTGTGCTACAAGGACCGGACATATCGTGTGCTACCGACAGGGTTAACAGCATTGGCTGGACGGGGTCTCGACGCCTGGCTATGATAGCATTTTGCTAGCAAAGGACGCTCCCCTTCGAGAGGGCAAGATGGCGCATGTACTGATCCGAAATGTCGA
>JBIOVC010000240.1:0-6631 GCA_044867545.1 Hyphomicrobiaceae bacterium
CCCAAACCAGTAGGCCACAAGCATCGGGCGAACGCACCTTGGGCGCGGCGCAACTTGCCTCGCAGGCGTCCTTGCCCCGAGCGCCGGACAGGGTGAACGGCGCGAACACTCCCTCTCCCCTAGCCTCTTCAGGCAAGGGGAGAGGGCGGGGGTTAGGGGCAGGTGCTCCTCCGACGTCGCGGTTCACCGGCCCCTCACCCTCACCCTAACCCTCTCCCCGCTCAAGCGGGGAGAGGGGACTTCGTACCTGCCTACTTCGGCAGGCCGACGGAGTCGAGCCGCTTGGAGATCTCCTCGAGGCTCGGGTTGTCGCGCTTGATCCAGGTGTCGAGGTCGCGGAAGAACTGCTGCTGCTCCTTGGCGGACTTGTAGAGGCCGTCGCCCGGACCGCGGGCGGCCATGCCGATGCCCCAGCGCGGGCCGAAGCTGTAGACGGCGCCGTACATTGCCTTGGCGACCTTCTCGCCGACGCCGGCCGCACGGCTCGCGTGGTAGAAGGCCTCGTGCGTCTCCTTCCAGCCGCGCGCCTTGGTCTGGCAGTAGTAGTCGTGAACGACGGCGGCCGCCCGGTACTTGCCGGTGAACGGCGGGAACATCACCCAGAAGAACTGCGGCACCGAGGCGCCGTCGGTCGTCGTGCCGGCCGGCACGCTCCATTCGCGACCGCTCGGATCGACATAGGCGAACGGCTCCTCGAGCCGCATGTTGCGCCCATCGCGCAGGAACTTGGCGACGACCTCGCCCTTGAACTTGCCCCAATTCTCGTCGGCCAGCGACATCCCGGCCGCGACCACGCCGCCGAGCAGCACCAGCGCCGCAAGACCTCGATTGCGTCTCAGCATGTCTTCAACGTGCTCCTTCTCCGACAACGACAAACGGCGCCCAGAACATCGGGTGGGCGGCGAGCGTCTCGCCGCTGTTGATGAGGGCGACGACGGATCTTCGCATCGCCTCGGCGCGCCCGATGCGCTGATCGGCCTGCAGCTCGGTGAAAGCGCGGGTGACCAGACGGACGGTCGCCGTCGAGTCGACGGCCCAGTGGGAGACGAGCAGCGCACGCGCGCCGGCGTAGAAGAAGGCGCGCGCCAAGCCAGACATCGCTTCCCCGCCCTCCGTGCCGCCCCCGGCGGTGTTGCAGGCCGACAGGATGACCCAGTCGGCGTCGAGGTTCATCTGCGAGATCTCGGAGGCCGTCAGATAGCCATCCTCGGCCTCGCTCGCCTTGTCGGGCGGTGTCAGGATCAGTCCGGGCTCGGCGTTGCCGCCGACCTCCCCCGACAGCGCGCCGTGGGTGGCGAAATGAACGACGCGATACTCGGCGAGCCGGCCGCTCGCGCTCAGCGCCTTCAGCTCCCTCTCGGTCGCGCTGGCGCCGAGCTTCACCTCGACGTCGGGCAGGCCGAGCGTCTCGGCGATGGCGCACAGCTCATCGGCAGTTTCGGGGAGCGGCACCTGCCGCCGGATCTCGGCAATGTCGGCCACTCCGCCGCGGGCCAGAGACTTGATCGCGCCCCGGCGCTCGGTCAGCGCCGCCACCTGCACGCGCCGGTCGGTGCAGCGCTGCTGCTCGCGCGACTGACGGGCGAGCGCCGTCTGCCAGGAGATGCCCGGATTGCCGTCGAGCAGCGGATTGCCGAAGCCGATGAACGGGCGGGTGGCGCGGCTCGGCCGAGCGGTGGCGCGCAAGGCTCTGAGGCTCGTCACCGACGGCAGGATGGTGACCGGCTGGCGGACGCCCAGCCAGGCGACGCCGGCCGGATTTGCCGGGTCGGTCGGCGGCTCGGTCACCAGCACCTGCAGCGGCAACGCGGTGAGCGCGCCCGAGGGGACGACCAGCAGATGCTTGTCCTTGATCAGGTCTTCGACCGGGCTCAGCAGCGCCTTGTAGAGCTCGTGAGCACGGGTGAGATCGAATGGCAGCGGACGGCCGGCCTGACGGTCGGCCAGCGAATAGGGCACCCGCAGCAGGTCAGGGCAATAGCGCCCGGCAGACCAGGCGCTCGCGTCGAGCCCGCAGCGCAGCGCGAACACCGCCTCGTTCAAGCGCTGCATTCCGAGCGGGCTCTTGACCCACCGCACCGCCTTGCTGGTGACAACCCACAGGAAGGTCGCCTCGGGGAGGGGCTTCATCTCGGGGGCGTCGAGGAATACGAGCAGCGCCTCGTTGGGCGCCAGCATCCGCTGTGCCTCGGCGAGGCTCATCGGCTCGGGATTGGTGAGCGCGGTGTACTGCGGGAAGTCGCGTGCCAAGGATCGATCGATCTCGGCCATCCGCTTGCCGATCGCCGCGAGCCGGTCGCGCACGATCTGCTCCGTCGCCGCGTTGCGGGCGGCCGACGCCTTGCCGATCGCCTCGGTGAGCTGGCCGTCGCGGCTGCGCCATTCGGTGACGAGGTCCTGGCGCTCACGCACGAGACGCGCGAGCGCGCTGTCGCCGGCAGCCTGCCGCGCCGCCATCTGCGCCAAGGATGCCGCCGCCTCGGTGCCGGTCGCGTTCTGCGCCGTGAGGAACATCTCCTGCTCGATCTCTTCGGCCCGCGCGGGCTCGATCTCGGCCAGGCGATGGGCCGCAAGCACCAGGCTGCGCGAGCCCCGGCTCAGCGACGCCGACTCGTTCTGCACGCGTGCCGCCACTCCGCGGCCGATCGCCTCGCCGGTGCTTTTCGTGCGCCGCACCAGGACGCCGGCCGCGCGCTTGGCGAGATTGACGGCCAGTGAGTAGTCGCCCTTAGCAAAGTAGATGCTGGCGAGCGCGCCGCCGATACGTGCCTGGAACGGATGGTCCCGCTCGAACACCTTCTCGCTGATGCCCCAGGCGCGCATCAACGTCGGCTCGGCCTCGCCGAGCTTCTCGCCGGCGAGCTGGGCGAGACCGAGGTAGGTCAGGTTCTCGCCGATCAGCGCATGCTCGGCCGGCAGAATCTTCTCCCGGATGGCAAGTGCGCGCTTCAAGCCCGACTCCGCCGCCGTAAGCTGTCGCTGGGCGATATGCAGAATGCCGAGGTTGTGGAGAACGTCAGCGACATCGCCGCTGCTCGGCCCGAAGACCTTCTCGCGTATCGTCAGCGCGCGGCGGTAGGCGAGCTCGGCATCGGCGAAGCGCCCGAGCTCGGCATGGACGGCGCCGATGGCGACGAGCAGGCTCGCGATCATCGGGTGGTCGCGGCCGAGCGCCGCCTCGCTCATGGCAAGCGCGCGCTTGAACAACAGCTCCGCCTCGGCCGGGCGGCCCTGCCAGGCGTAGAGCTGTGCAAGCTGGGCCAGCGGGTCGGCAACATCGGGATGGTCGCGTCCGAGCGCCTTCTCGACGATCTCGACGCTGCGCCGCAGAAGGTTCTCGGCCTCCGAATAGCGGCCCATCGTGCGATAGAGCCCGGCAAGGTTGGCGAGCCCCTGACCGACATTCCTGTGCTCGGCGCCCTGCTCGACCTCGACGATGCGGATGACGCGCTTGAGGAGCGCCTCCGCGTCCCGGTATCGGCCAGCCGCACTCAAGATCCCGGCCTGATTGGTGAGGAGGATACCGACCGTCGAATGGTTCGGGCCAAGCTCCTTCTCGATCAGGGCGGTCGCGCGCTTCATGATGTCCTCGGCCTCGCCCAGACGCCCGCGAGCCGCATATACCATGGCGAGGAAGTTCATGGTCGCGCCGATCTCGCCGTTGGCCTTGCCGAACAGCTTGTCCTGCACGAGGAGCGCGCGGCCGTGCATCTGCTCCGCCTCCGCCAGGTTGCCCTGCATCGAAAGGAGCTGGCCGAGCACGTTGAGCGACGTCGCGAACGCGACCGGGTCGTGCTGGCCCGCGCCCTTCTCATAGATCGCGAGCGACTGGCGCTGGACGGCAATCGCATCCGCGAGCCTTCCCTGCGCCACGCGGAGCTTGGCGATGGCTTCGAACACCCGGCCGAGGATCGGATTGTTCGGGCCGGAGATCTTCAAGGCGGTTGTGTGGGCGCGCTGCAGGTGCTGCTCGGCCTCGGCGTAGCGTCCGAGCGTGCTCGTCACATCGCCGAGATTCATCAGCGTGTGGAACAGAACGGCAGTGTGCTCCTGCTCGTTCTGGCCGCGGCCCGGCGGCTTCTCGACGATCGCCAGCGCCGTGCGATACGACCTCTCGGCATCGGCATGCCGGCCCTGGAGCGCAAAGTTGAGACCGATCTGGTTGTGCACGGCGGCGACCATGTGGTGAGACGGCCCCAGCGTCTTCTCCTGGATGGCCAGAGCCCGCCGGTAAAGCGGCTCCGCCTCCCGATAGCGGACCTGCCAGCGGTAGGCGTCGCCCAGACTGCTGAGGAAGGGGACGAGATCGGGATGGCTCGCGCCGCGCAGGCGCTCGGCGATCGTCAGGCCGCGCTTCAAAATCGTTTCCGCTTCGGCGTAGCGGCCGGCGGCGCGGTAGAACTCGCCGAGGAACTGCAGCGCCTGGGCGTAGTCGATGTTGTTCTGGCCGCGCAGGCGTTCCACCGTCGCCACGACGCGTTCGGCGATGGGAATGCCTTCGGCGTACTTGCCGGCCTGGTAGAGCGCCCGCATCTGGTTAGCGAGCGCAGTCAGATTCGTCTGTTGCGCGGTCGCCGGCGCTGACAGCAGCAGGCTCAAGGTTACCAGCGAGGCCAGCACCAGCCGCGAGGCGAAGCCCCCTTCCCGACGGAACATGACCCGACTCCGCCCTCTCCCGAGACGGGTTACATGTTGCTCTGACCCGGGCATCGCCAGCAAGAGCCTCGAGCACGGATCAGGGCAGCATGTGCCGCGCAAAGCACCACGGGCCCGGATCTGCAGGTCCGGGCCCGTGCGTGAGGAGCAGTCAGCTAACGAGCGGCGCGCTCAGGAATAATTGCGGCCGAGCGACCGGATTTGAGCGCCGTCACTCCCGCGTGTGCGGCTTTCAATCGCCCCGCTGTCTTGCGACAGCCGCCATTCCTCGTCCGGCGATGCGGCCGGCCGTCCATCGTGGCTCAGCACCGCCAGGATCACCTCGAGCCGCTCGTGCTTCCTGTCCTCATCGGCGGCGCGCTCGGAGCGAACGAGGCCGAGCCGGTTCAGGAAGTCCCAGGTCGTGAAGTGCCAGCAGGCCGGATGGACACAGGAGATGGTCGGCTTGCCGCCCGAGGAGGAGCAAATCACCGCGCAGCGATGTCCTTGCTCGCCGGGGGCCATCGGGCAGGCGATGATCAGGCACCCGGTGGTGCGGCGGAAGTCCGCCAGCACGCGCACCCGGGCATGTCGGGCAAGGAGATCGGCGAGGCGGGCGCCGGAATCGCGATGGACGCGGCCGCGCTCTGCCGGGCGATGCCGGCGCGACGCATGCGCCTCGATGGACATGACCTGACCCATGGCCTCTCGCCTCTAGCTAGATACCTGATGTCGCGTACCGGCTGATTGTTGCTACCGCCATCATCCGAGCCGCGGCCGGCAACGGGCGATTGGCCCCTTCGCGCGCGGCGGCAGCGGCGGCGCGGCCGGGCTTCTCCTCGATGCCGAAGCGATCGATCAGATCGCGGCGCTGCGAGCGGCCGCAGATGTCGATGAAGCGGAGCCCGAACAGCTTGTCGAACTTCTGCCAGCGCACCTCGCACTCGAACAGCGCGCCGGTCTGCGCCTGCCAGAGGTAGACGCGCGACGGCAGCCGCCCGGGCGTCCTGGTGCTGATGAGGGCGCCGGTCTCGGACATGTCGCGGATCGTGCACTCGACACCGAAGCTCATGTCCGGCGAAATGATGCGGCCGTTCAGCTGCAGCTCGTAGCGGGGGAACTTGCGGCGCTCGATCAGCATTTTCCGACCTTTCGTGAACCTTGAGTGACTGGGGGCCCCGGCCTGGTGGGAGCAGCCGGCCAAGGCCCCGCTCTCGTCAATCCGATACGGCGATGCCTTTCCAACAGGCGCAAAACTACCATCGGGGCCGCGGCCAAACACCTGTCCGAACCGACAGGCGGGCAAACAGCGCGAGCGCCTGTTTTTCAAAAATCGGACAACCGTTAGCGGAACCGGCAAGCACAATTCGATGGGAAACAGATAAATGTTGCGAAACGCCGTTCATGAATTCTGGATTGGATTTGTATTATTGTGAAGCGTTCAAACCCATATGTCGCGCACTGCGGACTCGTCATGTTTGAGCGATTGCTGGAGGACCTGGTCGGAGGATCGGACGGCTTGCAGGAGCGTGCCGACGGCATCGCTTTCCTGAAAGTGGCCAAAACTGTCTACCCGCTCGCGACCACCGCGTACCTCGGCCTCAACATTCCGCTGGTGGCACCACGCAAGCGCTACGTGCAGTGCACCTACACGGACGAGTGGGTGAAGCACTGCGTCAGCCTCAGTCCTCTCGATTTCCGCCGGATCGCCGGCCTCGATATCGCGCTCAGCGGGCTGCTCGACTGGAGCGAGCTTCACGCGCTGCCCGAGGCCCTGCCGTTGCTCGCACATGCCCCCGACGCCGATTCCGACCGCCAAATGCTGTCGTTTCCACTCAGATCGCTATTCGGCGAGACAGCGATTTTCTGCGTGTCGGCGGAAATGCCGGCCGGCGACTGGCAAACCCAGAAAAAGCGCTTTCTCACGGACTTCCAGATCCTTGCCAATTACTTTCACCAGCACATTCTGAGGATCTACGGGCACGATTCAGAGAAC
>JBIOVC010000241.1:0-4438 GCA_044867545.1 Hyphomicrobiaceae bacterium
CCGGCCTGCACCAGGACGCTTATTATGTCCGCATGGCAGTCTACGATCGGCCGGGCGCAATGGCGGCGATCGCGAGCCGCATGGGAGAGCAGGAGATCTCGATTGAAAGCATCGTGCAGCGCCGTCCGCGGTCTGCGCTCCCCGGGATCGGCGCCCGGCTCGCTCCCGGCGAGCTCGCACCTCTTGTCATGATTACCCACGACACTACGGAAGCAGCGGTACGGCGCGCTCTTGCCGCCATCGAGGCGGACGGCAAGGTCGCGGGCAAGCCGCAGGTGATCCGGATAGAGAAGCTCTGATTGGCTTAGCCCACGAGGCACCACGAGCAATGGAGGGATCGATGGCAGGCGAGCGGCCGAAGAACGGGCTTGACCGTGTGCTGGTGCTCGAGGTGGCGCGCGTGACGGAGGCGGCCGCCATCGCCGCCGCCCGGCTCCGGGGCCGCGGCAACGAGAAGGCAGCCGACAAGGCCGCGGTCGACGCCATGCGCCGCGAGCTTGGCCGCGTCAACATCCGCGGCCGCGTCGTGATCGGCGAAGGCGAGATGGACGAGGCGCCGATGCTCTTCATCGGCGAGGAGGTTGGCGACGGTACCGGCCCCGAGGTCGACATCGCCGTCGATCCGCTCGAGGGCACCACCATCTGCGCCAAGGCAATGCCGAACGCGCTCGCCGTGCTGGCGATCGCCGAGCACGGCGGACTGCTGCATGCGCCGGACATCTACATGAACAAGATCGCGATCGGTCCCGGCTACCCGCCGGGCGTCGTCGATCTCGACGCCACCCCGGCCGACAACCTCAACGCGCTGGCCAAGGCCAAGGGCGTGCCGATCGAGGAGGTAACCGCCTGCATCCTCGACCGGCCGCGTCACGCCGAGCTGATCAGGGCGGTGCGCGAGACAGGCGCCGCCGTGCAGCTCATTCCAGACGGCGACATCGCCGGCGTGATCTGGACCACCGACAGCCGGCAGACCGGCATCGACATCTACCTCGGCATCGGCGGCGCGCCGGAGGGCGTGCTGGCGGCTGCAGCGCTCCGCTGCATCGGCGGCCAGATGCAGGGCCGCCTTGCTCCGCAGAAGGAGGAAGAGCGCACCCGCGCCATCAAGATGGGCGCCGACGTCGACCGCAAGTACGGCATGCTCGACATGGTATCTCGTGACGTGATCTTTTCCGCGACCGGCGTCACCGATGGCTCGCTGCTCGATGGCGTGCATTTCCTTGGCGACTTTGCCGAGACCGAGACCGTGGTGATGCGCTCCGAGACCGGCACCGTGCGCCGCATCAAGACGACGTTCCGCAACATCGGAACCAAGCTCGCCGCTCTCTAGCCTTACACTGCGGCGAGACTGCCCTGCTATGGGTTGGCATCTCACCATCGCCGCGCTGGCTATCGCGGCCTTCCTGATCGTCGGCTACTTCACCGACCAGGAGGCACTTGCCTTCGCAATCCGCTTCCTCTGGAACGGCCTTGTACTGGTCGCGAACGCCATCCTCCGCCTGTTCGGCGGCCTGCTGGCTCTCTTGGCGAGGGGTGTGGGGTGGCGCCGCCTCTCCCGCATTGCCACTGCCATCGCCGGGATCGGCCTCGGCTACGCCGGCAGCGTCGTGCTGAGCGACCGATCGCTCAGGCAGGCGCACGGCCTGCGCGACAAGGTCACGTCGGCCGTCCGGATCGTGCAGGTGAGATGGCTCCGCCTCCACCTCGGTTGGAAGCTCGTCCTCGTCGCCGCGCTGATCTGGAGCCAGGTCTACCTGCACACGCTGCTGATCGTGTTTCCAATCGCGTTCCTGGTGCCGGTCATCCGCCGCCTTTGGGTCCAGGCCGCGGACCTCGCCTTCGGCGGCTGGTACTGGCGGACGTTCGGAGCTTTCCATCGCCGCACGGTGGCGCGGCTCCGAGCGCTGCCCTTGGCGCGTCACGTGATCGGCGCCGGCCGGCTGACGCGCCTGCGTTACCTCTGCGCGTGGCGGCTCTGGCGCTACCATCCCCGTTACCGCGACCCGCTGACCGGCAAGCGCGAGGTGAGCGTTATCGAGCCGATGCGGCTGTGGTGGCGGGGCGATCTCGACCACTACGTCGGCCGTCCGCTGCTCTCAGGCGGGAAGAAGCACGACGGCCTGGAACGGGGCCTGGCAGCCTGAGCACGCCATCCACAGCCGCCGCTACGGCCGCCACGTAGAATCGCTCTACAACTCACCACTTCGGAGGGGCGAGAGATGGTGGCGGTTCGCCGGCGGCCGGCCGACAGCGAGGAGTTCGATAGCGGGGGCCCATTCCTGGGCGTCAGCGCCTCCGTGCGCGGGCTTGCCTGGCGCGAACGCCTGCTGCCGGCCGCACGTAGCGCCGCCATAGCCATCAGCCAGCGCCATGGCCTGCCCGAGATCTTGGGCCGCGTGCTCGCCGGACGCGGCATAGGCATCGACGAGGTCCCTGTCGTGCTCGAGCCGACCATCAAGGTGCTGATGCCGGACCCGAGCTCGCTGCGCGACATGGACAAGGCGGCGCGGCGGCTTGCCGACGCCATCGAGGCGCGCCAGCAGATTGCGATCTTCGGCGACTACGACGTCGACGGAGCGGCCTCCTCGGCGCTGCTGCATCGCTATCTCGCCCACCATGGCATCAGCGCGCGCATCTACATCCCCGACCGCATGACGGAGGGCTACGGACCCAATGTCGCTGCTCTCGAGGGATTGATCCACGATGGTGCCGGCCTGATCGTGACTGTGGACTGCGGCACCACCAGCTTCGAGCCGCTCGCTGCTGCCCGGCGTCTCGGCACCGATGTCGTCGTCATCGACCACCACCAGGCTGACGAGCAGCTCCCGGAAGCCTGCGCGCTCGTTAACCCGAATCGCCAGGACGATCTCTCCGGGCTCGGCTATCTCTGCGCAGCCGGCGTCACCTTCATGGTGCTGGTCGCCACCACGCGGGAGCTCCGTTCGCGCGGCTTCTACGGCCGCGGCACGAGCGAGCCGAACCTGCTGAAGCTGCTCGACCTCGTCGCGCTGGCGACCGTCTGCGACATGGTTCCCCTGACCGGCCTCAACCGCGCCTACGTTTCACGCGGGCTTGCCGTGATGGTGAGCCGCAGCAACATCGGGCTGCGCGCCCTGCTGGACGCGGCCGGCTCCAACCAGGCCCCTACCCCTTACACGCTGGGCTTCATCCTCGGCCCGCGCATCAACGCCGGCGGGCGCATCGGCGATGCGGGCCTCGGCGCACGGCTATTGACCATCGGCGACGAGGCCGAGGCAGTCCGGATTGCGGTGACGCTCGACAGGCTGAACCGCGAGCGCAAGGCGATCGAGGCCGAGATGCTCGCCGAGGCGATCGCCATTGCCGAGCGCATGATCGAGGCCGACGCCGACACGCCGCTGCTGCTGGTCGGATCCGAGGACTGGCACAAGGGCGTCGTCGGCCTGGTCGCGAGCCGGCTCGCCGAACGCTTCCGCCGGCCGGCCTGCGCCATCGCCTGGGAACGCGAGCAGGGCACCGGCTCGCTGCGCTCGATTGGCGGCGTCGACATCGGCGCAACGGTAAGAGCGGCCGTCGGGGCTGGCCTTCTGTTGAAGGGCGGTGGCCATGCCATGGCGGCCGGATTGACGGTTGCCCGCGACCGGTTCGAGCAGCTTCGCAGTTTCTTCGATGATGCACTGCGGCAAGATGCGAATGCCGCCCGCGCCGCCGCCGGCCTCGACCTCGACGGTGCTCTCACCCCGCAAGGCGTGAGCGACGAGCTGATCGATCTCCTCGAGAAGGCGGGGCCCTACGGCCAAGGCAATCCGCAACCGCGCTTCGCGTTCCCCGCCCACCGCGTCAAGTACGCCAAGGTCGTCTCCGAGGCGCATGTGCGCTGCGTGCTCGAGGCCGGCGACGGCTCCAAGCTCGACGCGGTCGCATTCCGTGCCGCCGGTCAGCCGCTGGGCGAGCTGCTGCTCGGCAGCGGCGGCATGCCGATCCATGTCGCCGGCTCGCTCAAGCGCGATACCTGGGGGGGCCGGGAGAAGATCGAGCTCACGATCGACGACGCCGCCGACCCCCGCCGCCAGCGTTAACTCCATCAGGACGACCCTTGCAGAACGCCCCTTGGCCTGCGAGCCATTCCGACCGGGCGCAGCGTTTCACTTTGAAAACCAGAGCAGCCGTCATCCTCGGCCGAAGCGACCCCTGGGGAGCGAGGCCGGGGATCCAGCACAAGGAGCGCCGAAGGCTCGATATATTCTGTGTCTTCGACGACTCTCATGCTGGCTCCCCGCCCTTCACACGCCTACGGCATGCTCGGGCGAGGATGACGAGGGGATGGAGGGGCGCCTTTCAAACTGAGCCTCTATCCATCCCGGCGGGTGGCTGTACACGCGCCAGCGCCGTGCTAAATGGGACCCATGAAACTGCGGCAGAGCGAGTTGCCGGCGGTCAAGGGAAGGAGCGACTGATG
>JBIOVC010000242.1:0-2002 GCA_044867545.1 Hyphomicrobiaceae bacterium
GCTTGATGCGCGCGGCACCTCGATGTGCCTGTAGCAACCGGACAGCTTCGCTCGCGCGCATGCCGGGCCCGACGCCCAGCTCGAGCGCGCACGAGTTGGCGTGACTGATGATGCCGCGCCGGTGCATATCCTCTCCGTCGCCGATACGGGCGGAGAGATGCGATACGGTTGCGGCCGGCGCGCCGATGCCTTCCAGCAGCGCGAGGCCAGCAATGCCGGCATTGTCGCGGCCTACGCCCGCATCGTTGAGGATGATCGCCCGGACCCCGGCTTCGGCGGCCAGAAAGGCAGCATACGTTCCGCCATGGGAGCCGCTGAGCACGGCCGCATCGCGCGCCTCTCCTTTGAGCGTCGTAACGCTGTCGCAGATGATCATCGCCGGAGTCCGGGACCGGAGGATTGCGGGATCTCGGCCAGCACCTCGTCGAGCGCCGAGACCAGGATGTCGATCTCGGCTTTGCTGATGGTGAACGGCGGGCTGATCTGGACCTGATCGCTGCCGGCCCGTCCGTCGCCGGAGACGATGCCCGGCGCGATGATTACCCCGCGCGCACGCATGCCCGCGACCACACGGGCAGCGATGCCGTGCGACCGCTCGAAGGGCCGCCGCGTTCGCCGGTCGGCGACGAGCTCGATGCCGTAGAGCAGACCACGGCCTCGTATCTCCCCGATCATCTCGTGGCGCTCGGCGAGGCCCGAAAGCTTCCGCAAGAGGTAGCCGCCGATCTCGCCCGCTCGGGTGAATAGCCCCTCCCGCTGCATGATCCCGTGCACCTCGAGGCCGATGAAGCAGGAGGACGGCGTACCACTGTAGGTCAGGCCATGGACGAATTTTCCCGTCCCTTCCGCGAGCCCCTGGCGCAGCCGCTCCGATACCACCATTGCCGCGAGCGGCGCATAGCCGCTGGCAATCGCCTTGCCGAGCGTGATGATGTCGGGGCTGACGTCCCAATCGGCGATGGCGAAGGGGCGCCCACATCGGCCATATCCGCAGAGAACCTCGTCGGCCACGAACAGTACATCGTAGCGGTCGCAGATCTCGCGGACGCGGGCGTAGTAGCGGGGCTCAGGCACTAACCCCGGCACCGAGGTCCCGATCACCGGCTCGGCAATGAACAGGGCAACGGTCTCCGGCCCCTCGTTGAGGATGGCGCACTCGAGCTCGTCCGCGCAGGCGAGCGTGCACGACGCGCCGGCGCAGTACGTACACCGGTAGGCGTAGGGCGGCGGAATGTGCGTCACGGGCAGCAGCAGCGGCGAGTAGAGGCGGCGCCAGTCGGTCCGTCCCGACAGCGACAGCGCGGCGAGCGTGACGCCGTGGTAGCCCTGCCAGCGCGCGATCGCCTTGTACTTCTGCGGCTTGCCGATCTCGACGAAGTACTGTCGCGCGAGCTTCCAGGCCGATTCGTTCGCCTCCGATCCGCCCGAGGTGAAATACACCGCGCCCATGTTCTCCGGCGCCAGCGCGAGGATGGCGGCGGCGAGCTTCTCCTGCCAGGGATGGGTGAAGCTCGATCCGTAGACGAACGTCACCTCGTCTCCCGCCGCCGCCAGCGCATCCCAGATCTCGGTGCGGCCGTGCCCGATACCGACCACGCTGGCGCTCGCCGAGCCGTCGAGGTAGCGCTTGCCGTCGCTGTCGTAGAGGTAGACGCCGCTGCCGCGCACGATGGTCGGCCGCGGCACGTTGAGGTCCCGATAGAGGACGCCGGAACGGTTCGCCATCATGCCACGTCCTGAACGAGATGGCCGTCCTCGACGGTCCGCCACACGCGTGCCACGGGCCGGTAGTCGGCCGCGCGGATCGGGCTCGGCAGCTCGCCACCACGTACACGTCGGCGACGTCCGCCCCTGAAGGCCGGATCGGGAATGGGAACCGCGCTCAGCAGGCGCTGCGTGTAGGGATGCTGCGGGTTCTCGATGATCGCCTGGCGCGGCCCGATCTCGACGATCTCGCCCATGTACATGACGGCGATGCGGTGGCTGATCCGCTCGACCACGG
>JBIOVC010000243.1:0-3287 GCA_044867545.1 Hyphomicrobiaceae bacterium
ATCATTCAGCCCAAGGTCCGGAAGCAAAGCCTGGCACCCAGATAGTCACGCTCCGCCCGGAATTAAGGGCGGCGGGAGATCAGTTTCAGCCAAGGCCCTAAATGGAAGGCACTCATCAACAAGTACATCAAGAACATGCCGCTCAGCGGCAATCCGCTTCCAGCGGCCGAGCAGAGCATGTCCGGCATGCCATCGCCATGGATCCCTGTAAGCAATGCCATGATCGCGAAGGTCGGCGCGGCCGCGAGGGATAGCAGATCGTCCGCGCTTGCATTGGGCCGTTCTCGAAGTGGCGCGGCATCAGAGTCGATCACGTAGGGCGCGCCGGCGATCATTTCGGCGCATCTGCCGTTGTCCCATTGCTCGCGGCGCGTCTTTATCCATTCCTCGTGCGATACGATCTGATGCCGCATAGACAACCTCCTGGTCAAGGTGCCCGTCGCTGTGGTGCAGGAACGAAGTCAGCGGCTGCCGGTGCCCAGATCGTCAGAATGCCCGGCCTTCAGGCGAGGCCACTGGGCGGCGGGACGTCCATCGATCCGGAAATTCTGCTTGCCTTCGAACCGGTGTGGCCAGCCGGCCGGCGAGTCCTCCCAGGACTCCTGCCGCCCGTAGACGGTCAGGTCGAGCAACCCGTAGCTGTTGTCCATCGCCTCGACGCCGCGCCCGTTCGTCCAGTAGGTCTCGAAGACACCGGATCCCTGTCGCAGGTAGCAGACGAGGTGAAACATGCCGACCCGGCGTCCGACCAGGAGCGTGTCGAGCGAGTCCTGGGCCGAGTACCAGGACAGCTCCCAGCCCATGAAGTCGCGGTACCTGACGCTCTCTTCGTATGGGCCCTGGCAAAGAGTGGCGTAGGTGACGTCGCGAGAATGAATGTAGGACCGCTCGCGGACCTGCGACGTAAAGAAGGTGCACCCCTCACACTGCTTCGGCGCAGGGTGGCCGGTGTGCCACATGAAGTAATAGGCGATGAGCAGCCGGCGTCCCTCAAACGCGTCCAATAGCGTCAGCGCGCCACTCTCGCCGATAAGCGGTGTCGTGCCGTCCACCTCGACCATGGGCAGCCGCCGGCGGGCGGCTGCAATCGCGTCGCCTTCTCGTGTGTGAGCTTTCTCTCGAACCCGCAGTGCGTCCAACTCGGCCTGGAAGATACCCCGATCGACCACCGCAGGCACTCCGAGTTCGCTCCTCATGAAGTCTTTCATCGTTCACTCCCTTCCTACATGGATCTCGATTTCGGTCATGCCTTGGCGCCTGCGTCCTTGTTCCGGAACGTGGCCTCTCCGGCGTCCGAGACCTCGACCCATTTCGGGTTGGGCGCGGCTTCGGCGGCATAGTTGTCGTGCCAGTTCCACCACTTGTACGTCGGCGTCTGGGGATAGCCCTCGGGCGAGTCCTCCCAAACTTCCTGGCGGCCGAGGGGGGTCATGTCGAGGTAGCTCCAGGTGGTCCCCATCGCTTCGTCGCCGCGGCTGTTAATGAAATAGGTGCGGAACACCCGCTCGCCGTCGCGGAAGAACGCGTTATGGCCGTGCCATTCGTCGACGCCGAAATCGGCGTCGAAGCTGTCGGTGATGCTGTACCAGGGCATCTCCCAGCCCATCCGCGCCTTCAGTCGCGCGATGTCCGCCTGCGGTGCGCGCGAAACGTATGCGAGCGTGGTGTCTCGGGCGTTCAGGTGTGCCAGATGGGAGACCTGATCAGCGCCCAGGGAGCAGCCACGGCAGCCGTGCTCTGGCCAGCCGAACACCCCGGGTTCGAAGAAGGCGCGGTAGACGATCAACTGCCGGCGGCCCTCGAACAGGTCGAGCAGGCTCACCTTGCCGTTCGGCCCCTTAAATTCATACGCCTTCTCGACGGCCATCCATGGCATCCGCCGGCGTTCGGCGGCCAGCGCGTCGCGGGCGCGGGTCATGGCCTTTTCCTTCACCAGCATCTGCTCGCGCGCCGCCTCCCAGGCCTCTGGCGACACCACCGGCGGCGTGCGCATGACGGGCTGTTCGACGTTCCGGTCGTTCTTGGGCGTCTTGGTCATCGCTTCTCTCCTTTGGTCTGGTGTCCTTCATCGATCCCTAGAATGGGGGGCCGGCATGAGCGGTGGGAGTGACAAGTGTGTCGGGATTCCGGTTCGGCCGGCGCCTGAAACGCCGGCAGACCCACCCAGCCGCCCCCGCCTTTCGCTGAGAGCATCGTTGCATTTCGGATCTCATATCGTCAGCGATTTAATCGTAAGCGATATAATCGACCGCGTCAAGCGCTTGCGATTGAATCGCGTGCGATTTATATGCTAACTCTCAAGGCCCCGAGAGGTTTCGATGAAAAACCGGCGACACGAGTCTTCGACCACCAAACCGTTGGAACTTCGAGAATTTTTGTGCTTCGCCATCTACTCGGCGAGTCACGCGTTCAATCGCGTGTACCAACCGCTGCTGAAAGAGCTCAGCCTGACCTATCCCCAATTCATCGCATTGGTTCTCTTGTGGGAGCAGGACGGTCAAACGGTCGGGGAACTAGGCCAGAAGCTTTTTCTGCAATCGAATACCCTGACTCCAATGCTGAAGCGGTTGGAAACACTGGGCTATATCAAGCGAAGCCGGGATTCTGCCGACGAACGTCAAGTCCGCATCAAGCTCACCGAAGCTGGGCGAAAGCTGCACGTGCGGGCATCGGGCATTGTGCGATGCGTCCGCAAAGCTACCGGTCTGCAAGACAAGCAAGTCGAAGAGCTCATGGAGGAGGTCGACGCTTTGCGGAAAGCACTCGAAAGCCATACTTCGCGGTGAGGCCATCGGCTCGAGTACAAAGTGCGGCGGCCTTTCGATCGACTTGCTGATCGCGGGCCGCGGCGCGCGCGCTCGCCTCTCACCAGGCCACCTCGCACGATCAGGCCGGGCTGGGATCCACTGCTCCCGGCCGTTCGGGGTGACATTTACATCCGATCACGCTCCCCGACCGACCGGCGCCTGGAGGGCATACTCCGACTAGGTCTTCGCGGTACGCTGGCAGACCCGGGCGCCACACCACAGCCGCCGGCGCCGGGATCAAGATCGACTGAGCAAGGACAGCACTATGACAGCGCCCGTAGAACTGACGATTGAAGACAAGGTCGCCATCGTTACCCTCAACCGGCCGGAGGTGCGCAACGCCATCAACGATGCGCTGCGTACCGAGTTCATCGCCACGCTCGAACGCGTCGCCGCCGACGAGGCGGTGCGCGCCGTGGTGCTCACCGGCAAGGGCAAGGCGTTCTGCGCCGGCGGCGACATCTCCGGCATGAAGGAGCG
>JBIOVC010000244.1:0-3107 GCA_044867545.1 Hyphomicrobiaceae bacterium
CGAACATCCATCTCGCAGGAACGCAGGAACATGCCCATCGACTTTGGGACCCACCACTGCTTGAACAGCTCGGGCTTGGTCCACGCCTCGAACACGATGCGCGCCGGAGCGTTGAAAATTCGCGTGACGACGAGCTCACGCTCGGACTTCCGTTCCACAGTCGTGCGGTTCTTCATCGGTGTGGCCTCACTCTCTCTTCTTGCGTCCATCGACTTTCTCCTTCCGTTTCAATTCCTCGACAACCTTGTCCAGCTCGTCGAAGCGTGAGTCCCAGAGCTGGCGGTACCTCTCGAGCCATGCCGTCTCTTCCTCCAATCGGCGCGGGCCGAGCTTGCAGGTCCGCACGCGCCCGACCTTCTCCGTGGTGACGAGCCCGGCCTCCTCCAAGACGCCGATATGCTTCTTCATGCCCGTGAGGGTCATGTGGAACTTCTCGGCAAGGTCCGTGATCGAAGCGTCGGAACGGCCGAGCTGCTCCAGAACGCCGCGTCGCGTGGCATCTGAGAGCGCGGCGAACGAGGCATCGAGGCGGGTTTTCGTATACTGAACCATGCGGTTCAGTATGGCATCCGAACTGGCTAGATGCAAGGGGAGATGGTTCAGCGCCCGAGCGCCGCCGGTCGGCCTTCGGCCTCCGCTCAGGCAACGAACGACTTGGGGAGCACGTGCTCCTCGGGTCGTTTCACGTCTGCGGTCATCGCCACTATGTCAGAACTGTGCGAGAACCATCGGCAAACACCGGCCATCATCGGTCGGAAACGGTGACTCGCCCCTTGGCCATGTTGGCCGATGGATGCACATAGTGCCCGATCGCGACACCTAGTCTCGCCCCGCGGAGGCCGATGGTTGCGGGCATCGCCCATGGATCAGGCCTGCGTCTTGCACTACATTCCGCACCACGCCCCTCGTGCTCGACCCCTTCTGGAGTCCCTCCGCCATGGACGGCACCGCTCCACAGCTCGCGCTCTCACGTCCCACCGACCCCCAGGCGGTCCTCGAGTCCGTGTTCGGATTCCGGGACTTTCGGCCGGGACAGCGCCGAATCATCGACGCCGTGCTCGCGGGCCGCGACTGTATCGGGGTGATGCCGACGGGGGCGGGCAAGTCGCTCACCTTTCAGCTTGCCGCGAAGATGCTGCCGGGGCCTGTGCTCGTGATCTCGCCGCTCATCTCGCTCATGAAGGACCAGGTGGATGCGGTGACCCGGCTCGGGTTCCGTGCCACCGCGCTCAACTCCACGCTGAGCTTCGACGAGCGCCGCCAGCGCCTGGCGGCGCTGCGGCGCGGCGAGGTCGAGCTGGTCTACCTGGCTCCCGAGGCGCTCGGCGGATCGTTGCGCTCGCTGATCGCCGGCTGTCCGGTGAGCCTGGTCGTAGTGGACGAGGCGCACTGCATCAGCCACTGGGGTCACGATTTTCGGCCCGCGTACCGCCGGCTCGGCGGCCTCAAGCGCGAGCTGGGGGACATCCCGGTGCTGGCGCTCACCGCGACGGCCACGCGGCGCGTGGTGGGCGACATCATCCGTCAGCTCGCGATGCAGAAGCCTGATGGCTTCAAGGGGTCCTTCTTCAGGCCGAACCTCCGCATCACGGCACACCGCAAGGGTGGCGAGGTCTCCGCCAGGCGCGACACGCGCAAGGACATCCTGGGCATCGTCGCACGCCATCGAGGGGACAGCGGCATCGTCTACTGCCTGAGCCGGCGCTCGGTGGACTCGATGACGGAGTGGCTCCGGTCGCGCGGCGTACGGGCGCTCGCGTACCACGCCGGGCTCGACGACGCGACCCGCGCGCGTCACCAGGATGCCTTCGCCCGGGACGAGGCGGATGTGATCGTCGCCACCGTCGCGTTCGGCATGGGTATCGACAAGAGCAATGTTCGGTTCGTGGTGCACCGGGACATGCCGAGAAGCGTCGAGGCTTGGTACCAGGAGATCGGGCGCGCGGGCCGCGACGGGCTCGACAGCGACTGCGTGCTGTTCTACTCGTGGGCCGATGTGATCGGCTACGAGGCGTTCCTGGACGAGATGGAAGACGCGGAGGTTCGCGCGGAGACCCGGCGGAAGACGGTCGAGATGTTCCGGCTGGCTGATCGAGGCGGCTGCCGCCACCAGGCGCTGGTGCGCTACTTCGACGAGGAGATGTCCGCCTGCAGCACCTCCTGCGACGTCTGCCGCGGGGAATCCATCGAGGCGCTGGTGGCGAACACGCGCGGCCTGGGCAAGCTCGCCGCGGGCAGACGCTCGCGCTCTGCTGTCGACGGGCCGGCCACGTCCATCGAGCGCGACGTGGACCCCGATCTGTTCGCGAGGCTGCGGGCCGTGCGCAAGCGCCTCGCGGACGCCGAGGGCGTGCCCGCCTACATCGTGTTCAGCGACGCCGTGCTCCGGCAGATGGTCCAGAGTGTCCCGCAGACGAAGGTCGAGATGCTGCTGCTCTCCGGCGTGGGCCCGGTCAAGCTCGAGCGATACGGCGAGGCTTTTCTCGAAGCGCTGCGGGGGGATGACTAGGCTCCGCCTCGAGGGAAGGTCTGCTGCTCTCGTCCCGCACCCCACGCTATCGCCGGCCGCCCGCCAGCATCCCGCTCACCACATCGCGCAACACTCGGATTCCCCGGCGGATCTCAGGCGCATCCACGGCGGCGAACCCCAGTTGTAGCACGTGCCGCACGGCGCGCCCCGCCCGGGTCGGATCGATCGCCTTGACCTCCACTCCACGCTTCGCGGCCAGTGCTGCCACCCGCTGGCCGTCGACACCCGGCGGCAGCCACCCGACGGTTTGCAGCCCCGCCTCGATCGAGCTCACGTCGAGCCGTCCCGAAAGTTCTTCTTTCGCACTTGAGGTCAGCACGGAACGCCGCTCGGCGTACACCTCGCGCATGCGCCGGATGTGCCGGCCGAAGTGCCCGTCCGTGATGAAATCGGCGAGGATGGCCTGATCGGGAAGCGGTGGATGGCGCATGGTGACCGAAACGACCGCCGCGAACGGGTCCACGAGATCGGGAGGCAGCACGACATAACCCAGCCGCAGCGAGGGGAACAAGACCTTGCTGAAGCTTCCGGCAAAGATCACCTGCCCGCGCCGGTCGAGCCCCTGGAGCGCCGGCAT
>JBIOVC010000245.1:0-2881 GCA_044867545.1 Hyphomicrobiaceae bacterium
GTCCACCGGTCGATCCGCGTCGCGCCCGTTTCCGGATCGATCTCGACCTCGGCGATGTGGACGCCCGATGGGAACGTGAAGTTCTTGGGATCGTAGAAGGCGCCCTCCTTCAGTCCCGGCTCGATCACTTCGGGATCGAACTTGTGCGCGACGTAGGCCTGCAACGCGACCTCGCCGAAGCCCATCGACTTGTTGGTGCCCCGCGCGGTGAACACGCCGTCGGCAAAGTCGATGCTGTCCTCAGGCGCCTCCATGCACGCCGCCGCGACGCGCTTGGCCTTGGTGATCACCTTGTCGATGGCGCGTGTGATGGCGGAAGCGCCAACCGCGCCCGAGCGCGACCCGTAGGTGCCCATCCCCATCTGCACCTTGTCGGTGTCGCCGTGCACGATCGAGATCTGCTCGATTGGGATGCCGAGTTTCTGGGAGACGACCTGGGCGAACGTGGTCTCGTGCCCCTGGCCATGGCTGTGCGAGCCGGTCAGCACCTCGACTGTGCCGACAGGGTTCACGCGAACCTCGGCCGACTCCCACAAGCCGACGCCGGCCCCGAGCGAACCGACCGCCCTCGACGGCGCGATACCGCACGCCTCGATGTAGGCCGAGAGGCCAAGCCCGCGCAGCAGGCCTTTGCTCGCGCTTTCCGCCTTGCGCTTGCCGATGTTGGCGTAGTCGGCAACCTCGAGCGCCTTGTTGAGAGAGGCGGCGTAGTCGCCGGCGTCGTACATCATGATGACCGGCGTCTGGTGCGGGAATTTCTGGATGAAGTTGCGGCGGCGGAATTCGGCCGGGTCGATGCCGAGCTGGCGCGCGGTGACCTCCACCAGCCGCTCGACGACGAAGGTGGCTTCCGGTCGCCCTGCACCGCGCAGCGCATCGACCGGCGCCGTGTTGGTATAGACGCCGTCGACCTCGCAGTAGATCGCCGGAATGTCGTACTGGCCCGAGAGCAGCGGCGCGTAGAGATAGGTCGGCACGCTGGAAGCAAAGGTCGAGAGATAGCCGCCGAGGTTGGCCTTGGTCTTCACCCGCATGGCGAGCATTTTGCCATTGCCGTCGAGTGCAAGCTCCGCCGTCGTCGCGTGGTCGCGGCCGTGCGCATCGGCGAGGAACGACTCGGTACGGTCGGCAGTCCATTTCACCGGCCGCCCGACCTTGCGCGCCGCCCACACGCACACCGTCTCCTCGGCGTAGATGAAGATCTTCGAGCCGAACCCGCCCCCGACGTCGGGCGCGATCACCCTGAGCTTGTTCTCCGGTGCGATGCCGATGAATGCCGACAGCACGAGCCGGGCAACGTGCGGGTTCTGGCTCGTCGTGAAGAGCGTGAAGCCTCCCGTGCCGCTGTCGTACTCGCCGATTGCCGCCCTGGGCTCGATCGCATTCGGGATCAGCCGGTTGTTGACGATCTCCATCTTGGTGACGTGCTTGGCCCCGGCGAAGGCCTTGTCCACCGCCGCTTTGTCCCCGAGGTGCCACTCATAGACCGTGTTGCGCGGTGCCTCGGCGTGGATTTGCGGCTGGCTTGCCTCCTGGGCGCGCGCCACGTCGACGACGGCAGGGAGCGCTTCGTAATCGACTGCGACCAGCTCCGCCCCGTCGCGCGCCGCGGCGAGCGTCTCGCCGATCACCACGGCGACGTGATCGCCGACATACCGCACTTTGCCGACCGCCAGCGCCGGATGCGGGCCGGCTTTCATCGCCGAGCCGTCTTTCGACTGCACCGCCCAGCCGCAGATGAGTCCGCCGATCTTGTCCTGCGCCAGATCGGCGCCGGTGAAGACCGCGAGCACGCCCGGCGCCGAGCGCGCCGCCGCGGTATTGATCGACTTGATCGTGGCATGCGCATAGGGTGAGCGCACGAACACCGCGTAGCCTTGGCCGGGCCGGTTGATATCGTCGACGTACTGGCCCTTGCCGGTGACGAAACGGCGGTCCTCGACGCGGCGCACCGATGCCCCGATGCCTGTCGTGGTCATGGCTGTGCTCCCGGGCAATGATTTGGACTATTCGGCGGCCTGGCGCGCGCCAGCGGACATCGCGGCGGCGCCGGCTTGAACGGCTTTGACGATGTTGTGGTAGCCGGTACATCGGCAGATGTTGCCCTCGAGCTCCTCACGGATCGTGTGCTCGTCGAGCCTGGTGCCCTTGCGCGCCACCATGTCGAGCGACGCCATGATCATGCCGGGGGTGCAGAACCCGCATTGCAGCGCGTGATGCTCGCGGAACGCGGCCTGCATCGGATGCAGCTCGTCGCCGTTCGCCAGGCCCTCGATGGTGGTGATGTTCGCGCCTTCGCAGGAGGCCGCGAGCCGCGTGCAGCTCTTGATGCCGCGGCCGTTGACCAGCACCACGCAGGCGCCGCACTGGCTCGTGTCGCAGCCAACATGCGTGCCGGTCAATCTCAGCTGCTCGCGCAGGAAATGGACAAGAAGCGTTCTCGGCTCGACCTCGGCGCGAACGGCCTTGCCGTTCACCGTCATGGTAACGGTCGTCATCTGAAGCAATCCTCCCGACGTGCGCATTGTTGTTATGGGCAGGTGCACACCGGAGCTGGCAAGGGGGCGCCGTGTGCCGTGCTCGGGGCTGAGCCTAGCACAGCCCGCCGCTGCCCCAAAGCGGTGCAGCCAAGGTCAGGTCTCTCGCGACGGCTTGCTGGCCTCCGCGATCAGCCACTCCCTGAATTGCCGCACAGCCGGTCGCTGCAAAGCTTCCGGTGTGGTCACGGCGTAGTAGGCGAACTGCGCCGGCCAAGTCACAGTAATGGCCCGTGCCAGCCTCCCCGCGCGCAGCTCGCCGTCGGCGTAGACATCGCGTACGAGCGCAAGCCCCTGCCCGGACACTGCCGCCCTGACGAGGAGATGGTCGTCGGAGAATGATG
>JBIOVC010000246.1:0-12292 GCA_044867545.1 Hyphomicrobiaceae bacterium
GGCCCATGTAGGTGTCGCCGGGTTGCATCAGCGCCATGAACGCGGCCTGGTTGGCGCTGGCGCCCGAGTGCGGCTGCACGTTGGCGAAGCCGCAGCCGAACAGCGCCTTGGCGCGCTCGATGGCTGCCGTCTCCACCTCGTCCACATACCGGCAGCCGCCGTAGTAGCGGTGGCCGGGATAGCCCTCGGCATACTTGTTGGTGAGCACGCTGCCGGCCGCCTCCAGCACCGCGCGGGAGACGATGTTCTCCGAGGCGATCAGCTCGATCTCGTCCCGCTGGCGGCCGAGCTCGCGACCGACGGCGCCGGCGATCAGAGGATCGCGCGCGGCCAGGGGGGCGGCAAAGAAGCTCGAAGACGCCGCCTCGCGGCGCCCGGCGGCTGCGGTGGCCATGGGATGCCTTTCTATGCGCGCCCGGATCGGCACGGTGGCCCTCATATCACGGGGCTTACGGGTGCAACAACCGGCGGACGGCCACACTAGAGATCCGGCAATCGGGCGTCGGCAATCGCAACAAGAGAGCAGGCAGAGAAAGGATCGATTGCCCCGACTGCCGACTACCGACCTCCGACTGCCGCCTCGTTAGACCTTGACGCCCTCGTCGGCCACCGCGCGCTGCACGGCGGGACGGGACATCATGCGGTCGCGGTGGGCGGTGTAGCTCTGCAGCTCCGCCATCGGCAGCTCGCGGCGGATGCCCCAGGCGTAGAACGTGAGAGCGTAGGGATCGAGCACCGAGTATTGGTCGGACAGCCACTCGCGGCCGGCCAGCATGCCGTCGATCTGCTTCAGGTAGGTGTGGAACATCTTGCGTCCCTGGGCCTGGATGCCGGGGAAGTGGGACGCATCGGTGGCATAGCGCTCGGGCCGCGAGATGTGGGCATGGGCCGGGTGCACGTTGGTGGCGAAGAAGCCGACGGCGGACAGCGCGCGCGCCTCTCCCAGCGCATCGGCGGGCCACAGCCCAAAGCGCTTGCCGAGGTAGGGCAGGATGGCGGTATTCTCGATGAGCGGCTCGCCGTCGTCGAGCAGAAGGGCCGGCACGCGGCCGAGAGGGTGAATCTTGAGATAGGCTTCGGTGCGCTGCTCGCCCTTGGCAAGGTCGACGCGCTTGGCCTGGTATTTCTCGTCCACCTCCTCCAGCACGATGTGCGCAGCCATGGAGCACGCGCCGGGAGCGTAGTAGAGCGTAAGCACTTTGCATCCTCCTCGTTGACCGATCCCTTTCGCCTGTTGTTACGCCGAGGCCGGCGCGGCCACAAGGCGGCGAGCGGGTCCCCCGAAGCAGGGCGCCCCACGCACTTTCGCAGTTGACGGGCCGTCCGATCGCCGGCTGCGGGCCGGCTAACCTCACCTGCGGAACGAGGAACGAAGCGGGCCGCTCTTGGGTTATGTCTGCGGCTCGCAGCCGGCACGCCGGGTGCGCGGGGATGGCGCGAGGGTCGGAGTTAACCCCCATGGGTGGTGGAGTTTTGGAACGTCGGCTGCGAAGGTCGAGAAGCGCGGCGCTGGCCCTGCCGTTGCTGATGGCCAGTCTGGTGGCAAGTCTGGCAGCGAGTCTGGCGGCGAGCCTGGTCGCGTCGCAAGAAGGGGCGGCGCAATCTGCCGGCCTGGAAGGCTCGTGGCGCGGCGGCGGCTCGGTGGCGTTCGCCTCGGGGCAGCGGGAGCGCGCCCAGTGCCGGGCGCAGTACCGGCGCTCGTCGGGCAACGCCTACACGGTGACGGCCACCTGCGCCACGCCTTCGGGGCGGGCCACCCAGACCGCCACCCTGCGCCAGGTGGGCGGCAACACCTACCAGGGCCAGTTCCACAATGCCGAGCACAACGTCTCCGGCACGATCGTCGTCACCGTCAGCGGCAACCATCAAAGCGTGCGGCTGACCGGCGACGGCGGCTCTGCCGCCCTCGAGTTGCGCCGGTAGGCAGGTGTCAGACCCTCTGGGCCTGACACCACAGCTCCGAAGCCTGGTCGCCTTCTCCAGACCGGCATCGAGGCCTCTTTCTGAGGGATGCCATGGTGTCTGACGCAGAGGATCAGACACCTCCAACACGTTCAGCCAGTTCCGGGATGGCGAACCCAGCCTTTGGAAGGCGTGATATGAACGGCACCGTTGGTGATCCTGCGGCATGGCATGCGCTCCCTTTGCAGGTGGGAGCGGGGAATGTCGCAACAGAGATTGCCCATGCGCAAGTGTACGACGTGCTGCGGCTCAAGGCAGTCGGCCTTGGGAAGCGCAAGATTGCGGCGATCCTCGGCATCAGCGCCACAGCAGAGGCTGGATGTGTGGCATAGGGGGTCACCATCGTCGGAATGCGCTCGCTGAGCAAAATCGAATCCCAATTGTACCGCCGCCGCGCCGCGTATAGTCTCGGCGTCGCATGCCGACCGCACCCTTCGACTTCTCGCCCCTTCGCGAAAGGAACGCGCTCGTCACCGGCGCGAGCGGCTTTATCGGCGCTCGCCTTTGTCGGATGCTGCGCGAGCACGGATCGGTTGTGCACGCGTTGAACCGCCGAGCCAAGCCCGATCAGCCCGACCGTCAATGGATCGTCGATGCCACCGACATGGGCGCGCTGCGCAAGCTCTTCGACGAGGTTCGACCCGACTACGTGTTTCACCTCGCGAGCCACGTGAGCGGCTCGCGCGATCTTTCGGTCGTCATGCCCACGTTCCGCGACAACCTCAACACCTCGGTGAACCTGCTCACGCTCGTCACCGAGTTCGGCTGCAAGCGGATCGTGCTGGCTGGATCGCTCGAAGAGGCCGCGACGGGGAGCATCGCTGAAGCCGTTCCCGCGTCCCCCTATGCTGCGGCCAAGCTCAGTTCGACACTCTATGCGCGGATGTTCTACTCACTATACCAGACGCCCGTCGTCGCAGCGCGCATCTTCATGGTGTACGGGCCGGGGCAGTGGGATCTCAAAAAGCTGGTGCCCTACGTGACCGTCTCGCTCTTGTCGGGCAAGTCGCCGCGGCTCGGTTCGGGGACGAGGCCTATTGACTGGGTCTACGTGGACGACGTGGCCGAGGGGCTCGTTCGCGCGGCGCTCGCGCCCGATGTCGTCGGCAAGTCGGTTGATCTCGGAACAGGAGAGATGGCGCTCGTGCGAACGGTCGCAGAGCAGCTCGGCACAATCATCGAGAGTGGTGCAGCACCCTTGATTGGAGCGCTGCCCGATCGGCCGTTCGAACAGGTTCGAGTTGCCGACACGGTGGCGACCGAGACCGCGCTCGGCTTCGCCCCCAAGACTCCGCTCGACGCAGGTCTTCGTCAGACAGTCGCGTGGTACCGCGACAAGCTTCGCACCAAAGAGATAGATCCAGCCAGCCTCTGATGCTGGATCGAGCGATCACTTGGCCCAGACTTGCCAGGGCGCCTTGCCGCTAGTGAAAAGCGATTCGAGGTCGGTTCGGTCTTTCGAGGTATCCATGCCGCGCCAAAACCCGTCGTGCGGTACGGCTAAGAGGTGCCGCCGCTCAATGAGACGGTGGAACGGCTCGACGACTAGCTCCTCGCCCTCGCGCATATATTCGAAGACCTCTTTGCGAAAGACAAAGAAGCCGCCGTTGATGCGAATGGACGTGTCACCCACGTACTCGAGCTTCTGCGCATGGTTCGATTCGTCCGCGTGGACGACGTGGTACGTGTGCGGCACCCGCACGCTGATGAAGGAGCCGATTTTGCCGGACTTGATGAAGGCGTTGACGTAGCTCGTGCAGTCGAGGTCGGACAGGCCGTCCGCGTAGTTGGCTAGGAACACCTCTTCGCCCTCGAGGTACGATCGCACGCGCAAGAGCCGCTCACCGATGTTGGAGTTGATGCCTGTGTCCACGAAGGTGATGCGCCAGTCGCTGAGGTCGCGGTTGAAGAGCTCGACGTTGCGGCCACCTTCCGAGAGCACGAAGTCATTCGAGTAACACTCGTCGTACTTAAGGAAATAGTTCTTGATCGCCGCTTGGCCGTAGCCGAGGCAGAGGATGAAGTCCTTATGCCCGTAGTAGGCGTAGTACTTCATGAGGTGCCAGAGCACGGGGCGATGGCCGACCTCGACGAGCGGCTTCGGAAGATCGGTCGAGTAGTCTCGAAGGCGGAGTCCCAGCCCCCCGCAGAAAAGAACGACTTTCATCTCGCTACCCGTGCTTCTCCTTGGATGGGCCGGAGCCGACGTTCTATTCGTGTACCATCGAGGCTAGGGGAGAGCGTCGCCGCACCGCCGCCATTGTCGACTGCGTCGGTAACCTTCGCCTTAAAGGCTGCAGGGTGGTTCTGACTCGCTCTCTAATCGTCGCTCCCGATTCGCCGACACAATTATGCCAGCCATCAGGCAGCCGATCCACCTACCTCACCATCCGAAATTGTGGAGCCACTTCACCAGAGGTTGTCCGGCTCCGGAGGTCCGCAAGCTGGCCCCTACGAGCCTCCGCACATTGCGTTCAATCGCATAGCCACTGTCTTGGGCAAGGTGTGCTGCGCGGAGCTCCCGGGCGTCGGCCATCCTGCGGCCGACAAATGGCGGCAAACCGCTGCTCGTGGCCTCCGAGCTGCGGCGTTTCTTCGGCGATGCCGGCCCCACGGAGGACTCAGCGGACGACAGGGATTGGCACACAAGCCCCGATCGCGGGTATGAGGTTTCAGAGCACGACTGACGTCGCCGACTAGAACCCTGCTTCAACCCAACCTGCCCTGCTCGTAAGTCCTGTAGCTCAGCCTCGGCTGCAGGAACGAGGCCGACGGTTTCACCAGGCCGTCGCGCGGGATCGCCTGGCGGCCCAGGAGCATGCGGTAGCTCATCGTGTCGCGGTTGGCGAGGGTGACCTCGATGCGCCACTGCCGGTCGCCGATGCGGATCGGCGTCTCGATGACATAGCGCGCCTCGATCTCGCCGTTGGAGCTCCTCACGTCGCGCAGGTCGATCAGGCGGGCGGTGCACTCGATGGCGATGTCGTTGCGGCGGGGCACGGGGTGCACGCCGAACCGCAGCTTGCGCGCACGCGGCGGCCCGAACGGCTCGACATAGAAGGCATGCAGCGCGGAGGTGCGCGCGCCGGTGTCCACCTTGGCCTTGATGGCATCGAGGCCCAGCTCGGGCAGCACGACCCACTCCTCCCAGCCGAGAATGAAGGGTGCGGAGAGGCGGGCGGGCATGGAGGGTCCGGTCTTGCGGGGCAGTCCGCGGCCAGTCAAACCCAAGCCCGGTCCGTCTGCAAGCCGCGCGATGCAGCCGGCAGTCGGCAAACGGGTGTCGGCAGTCGGCTTCGACAAGGCCCGACGCTCGACCTCGTCAGCCCCTTGGCTCGCGATGCCGGACCGGATCGGCCGTCGTCAGGGCCGAGACGGCGCTCTGGATCAGGGGCGCAATGAAGATGGCCTCCTCCTCACATCCCGTTCAGCCGCTGGAGGCGCTGCTCGGCCTGCTCTGCGCCGAGCGCGCGCGCCCGCTCGTACCAGCGCCTGGCCTCATTGGCGTCCGGCTGAATGCCGCGCAAACCGAGCCGACCGAGTTCTACCGGGTCATAGGTCGCCGCCATGGCCAGCGCGGCCTCGGCCAGCCCCAGATCGGCGGCCCGCTCGTAGAATTGGCGCGCGGGCGCCACGAGACCCTGCGACAATTGCTCGTTGCCCTTCTGCAGGAACTGAACCGCGCGCTGCCTATCGTAAGGCGTTGACGGCGGAGACGGGGGCGGCGGCGCGATCACGAGCGTGGACTTGGCCTCAGCCAGCACCAGGCCGTCCGGACCGACCAGCGTCACCGACACGTCGGTGCTGCCGGCCGCCATCGCCGGAACTGCGATTGTGAGGTCGGAGAGCGCGTTGAGCGGCACGGCCCAGGCGCCGGGTGCAATCGAGTGCCCTTGTGACAGGGTTGCCGTGGGAGGGAGCCCTCGCACTCTCGCGAAGCTGTCACGCGGCGCCTTCCCCACCCGGATCGGGAAGGCCACTTGTGTGGAGGGCTGCGCAGCGATGGCACGCGCGACGCTGATGCTGGGGCGATCGGCGGTCTGCCCGGCGGCGGGTTCGACCGAGACATGGCTCAAGGCAAGGGCCAACGCCAAGGTAGCGCACGCTGCCTGAGCAGATCCCAGAAACGTGAGACACCACGCCCCACAACAGCTCCACGTTGGTTGTGTCACGTCCCTCACAACAGACACCCCCATCAAAAACTGCGCTCAGAAGCGCCGCTCGACGCCAGCGTCAGCCGCTGGCTCTGTCGCCTCACGGCGGAGAAGGTCCTGTTCGACTGGATCGATTCAGGTGGCTGGGACCGCCGCCGGTCTCCCGCATGGCCGACGGCGGCCGCAATTTGGACAACGTTTGCAGCGCGCCCTCACCCCGGCGCAGCGCTCGCGGACGCGCCGTCCGGGACCGGTGGCGAGCCGGGTGGGAGCTGTTCCTTCCTCTTCTTGCATCGGCGACCGCACTGCACGGCCCCAGTCTTACTGAGTCCGAAGTCGTCACTTCTTCGGCCTTTGGCGCGACCATTCCAGGAACTCCTTGAACAGGCGTTCCTGCTCAGCCGAGTCGTGGGGTGCCACCCTCGCCGCCTGCGCCCGCGCGCGCGCCACGTCGACGCCGCGGCTGTCCGCGGCCGCCTCGGGGGCCTGACGGTCAAGCCACTGTTTCGCGGCCGGAAACCGTTGCCAGCCGCGCACGCTCGCGGAGAGGTTGACCTCTTTCCAGCTGGGATGGCGCGGCGGCTGCCTCAGCTTGTCGAAGCTCGTGAACAAGGACCCGACGAACTTTTCGACCTTCCGGTAGCGATCGGTGCCGGGCACCCAGTTGTAGGTGACCAAGAGGAGCTGCGTTCCAATGGTCTGAACCTTCGCGCCTTTGGCGATCTGATTTGGGAAGTGATCGCTGGACAAGCTTGCGGGCAGGAAGGATTCCTCGAGCGCGGGGACGTAGGGGATCTCCAGCAGCTTGAAGCCCTGGTCCGCACTCACCGCGGCGAAGAGGGGAATGGGAACCGAGCAGATGCATGCGCTGGCATAGGCCTGGCCGGTGCGCATCTGCTGGACGCTGTCGGGGAGCGCGACATTCGTTTCCTCGATTTGGATGCCGAGCATCTTGAAGACCTTGGAAGCGAGGCTGCCCTTTGGATAGACATTCACCTTCTTCCCATTGAGATCTTTCAGGGAATTCACTTCGGGTCGCCCCAGCACCTGCAGCATGTCCACGGCCAGCGGTGTGATGTATGCGACCCGGCGGTCGAGGCTCGGCCCGAACTCGCCCGACCCCTTGGCGTCGTTGAGCACGTCGAGCCGGGTGATGCCGAGGTCCACTCCCTTCGCCAGGAGGACGTCGCGCAGATTGCTCTTCGCTCCACCACCGGCGAGAGGAAGAACCCGCAGGTTGTCCCCGTCGCTGACGACCACTGCAACATCCTGTGCCATCTGGATCCAGGGCCCACCCAGCGTCCCACCCAGCAGCATCAGGAGATTCTCGTTCACCTTCTCTCGCTCTCCTTGATGAGAGAAGCCCGGGGCCTTCGACGGTGCGGCGTCCTTCGGTCGGGTCTGGGCGTTGGCTCCGCCCACGGCCAGCGGGCCTAACGCCAGAATGAACGCCAATACAAGCGACACTCGCATGGTGCGACACCCCCTTGCTGAAGCGCTGAGCCAGTCCCTTAAGCGACGTCCCCGAATGAGATCCCCGGCACACCCCTCCGCAGTCTTCACGGCCATTCGCCGTCCAGCCCGCTCCACACCCTCTCAGTGGGATGCCCGCACACAACGCAGGTCGCCGGAGGCACTCCGCCCGCAGTGTGCGGCCGGTGAGCATCGGACGCGAACGGTATAACGAACTGTCCCGATTGACAACGTCGATGCAGATGCTACATCGCGAACGTGCGCAGGCTGCAAGGCGCTTGCAAAAGCCGTACGCAGAGTTGCCACCCATAAGAAATGCGGAGGCCCGACAATGTTTTGGCGGACGGGCATCGCTGCGAATGCAGCGTGCGGCGCCGCTCTGCTATGCGCGCAGCCGGCATGGGCGCAGGCCCAGGAGTGGCCAAGCAAGCCGGTTCGCATCCTCGTCGGGTTCGGGGCGGGCGGCGGGACGGATGCGGTCGCCCGTATCGTTGCCGACCGACTGTCGGAGATCCTCGGACAGCAGCTCGTCGCCGAGAACAAGCCGGGCATACGAAGATCGCCGACCATCGGCTGGACGCCATGAACCACGGACGGGAGGTTTGCTCCTGACGGGAAGGGTGCGGCAAGCATCGAGCCGCAGCTCGGTGCCGAGAGCTGGAAGCTGGAGAGAGGAAGGGAACCACCGCATGGGCTTGACTCGAACGATGTGCGCACTCGTTGGTGCGATCTGCGTAGCTGCCATCCTTCCGTCCGGCGCCTCGGCGGCCTGGCCGGAACGCCCGATCACGTTGCTGCACGGCTTCGGCGCCGGCGGCAACGGCGACCTCACCGCCCGCGTCGTGGCCGAGCGTCTGCAGGCACAGCTCGGACAGTCCGTGGTGGTGGAGCCGAAGCCCGGAGCCGGCGGCAGGGTGGCGGCCGGCTTCGTCGCCCGCGCGCCGGCTGACGGTTACACCCTGCTCATGCTGCCCGGCGGGCACGCCGCGGCCGCGGCCATGCAGGAGCAGATGAGCTTCCATCCCGTCGACGACTTCACCTTTATCGGCCTCGTCACTCAGATCCCCTTCATCGTCGCGACCTTCCCGGAGCACCCCATCAAGACCGTGCCCGAGCTGATCGCGGCGGCGAAGACCGCATCGGATCCGATCGTCTTCTCCACCTCCGGCGTCGGCACCGGCCAGCACCTCGCAGCCGAGCTGTTCGCGGCCACGGCGAAGATCAAGCTGAAGCACCTCCCGTCCAGGGGCGGCACGGCCGTGCCCACCATGCTGCTCGGCAAGCACATCGAGCTGGGCTTCGAGCCGCCACCCTCGCTCCTGGAGCTGCTGAAGGACGGCAAGCTGCGCGCGATCGCCACCACGGGCCCCACGCGCTTCTTCGCGCTCCCCGATGTGCCGACCATCGGCGAGACCCGTCCCGGCTACGAGCTGACCTCCTATTTCGGCCTCGCCGGCCCGCCGGGCCTGCCCGCCGACGTGGTGCAGCGCCTCAATGCCGAGACCGTGTCCATGACGAAGGACCCGCAGACGGTCGAGAAGCTCAAGACGCTCGGCAGCCTGCCGCTGTCGAGCACGGCCGAGGGCTTCAAGCAGCGCGTGGCCTCCGACATCGAGCGCTGGGGCAAGATCGTGGCCGATGCCGGCATCAAGAAGCCGTCTGCCCCGGCCCCCGCCGCTCCGGCAGCCCCGGGCAAGTAGGGACGGCCGCGTCCGGCGGAGAGACCGCGCGGCCGCGAAGAGGGCACGAGACGCAGCGCGGTGTCGGCGCACGCGACACCGCGCAGTGCTGGCTACTCCCCGGCGGGAACGTCACCGCTGTGGCCGCTTGCGCGACCACTCCAGGAACTCCCTGAACAGGCGCTCCTGCTCGGCCGCGTCGTTCGGGACCGCCTTGGCGGCCTGCGTGCGCGCCTGCTTGATGTCGATACCGGGCACAGGGGCCTTCGCCACTTCAGCAGCCTCGCGGTCGAGCCATTGCTGCGCAGCCGAGAACCGCTGCCAGCCGCGGATGTTCGCTGCGATGTTGACATCCTTCCAGGTCGGATGATGCGGCGGCTGTCTCAGCTTGTCGAAATTCGTGAAGAAGGCGTTCACGAACTTCTCGACCTTCTTGTAGCGGTCGGTACCGGGCACCCAATTGAACGTGATCAGGATGGTGCTGGTTGCAACGGTTGGAACTTTCGAGCCCTTCGCTATCAGACTCGGATAGGGCTCGCCGGGTATGCTTGCGGGCAGAAAGGAGGCCTCCTCAAGCGGCTTGGTGTAGGCAGCCGTCAGGAACTTGAACCCGAGGTCCGGGCTCAGGCCGGAGAATGCGGGAACCGGGACCGGACAGTAGCAGGCGGTGGCATAGAGCGTTCCGGCGCGCATCCGCTGGAGGGCGTCGCCGATTGTCAGATTCTCCTGGTCGACTTCGACACCGAGCGCCTTGAACGTCTTGGGAACGAGAGCCGAGCTGGCGGAGCCCTTCGGCATCACGTTCACTTTCTTACCGTTGAGGTCGCTCAAGGAATTGATTTCAGGCCGCGCCAGCACGTGAAGCATGTCCACTGCAAGCGGCGAGATGTATGCGATCCGGCGTTCGAGGTTCGGTCCGAATTCCCCCGACTCTTTGAGGGTATTGAGCACCTGATCCGTCGTGATGCCCAGGTCCACCCCGCGCAGCAACAGGACGTCGCGGACATTCTGCAGCGCTCCGTCGCTGGCCATGGGAAGAACCCGCAGGTTGTTCCCGTCGCTGACGACCCGGGCAATGTCCTGTGCCATCTGGACATAAGGGCCGCCCAGCGTGCCGCCCAAGAGGATCAAGAAATTCTCGTTCGCCTTCTCTCGCTCGACCAGATGAGAAAAAGGAGCTTTCGGCGCCGGAGCAGGCTTTTGCGGGGACTGCGCACTGGAGGCAGTGACCGCCAGCGGACTAGATGCCAGAAGGAGCGCCAGTACAAGCGAGACTCGCATGTCGAGATACCCCCCGAACTTGCTGAAGGAAAGCGCCGACGCACACCTTGGGTCCAATCCCGCGCGCTCCGTTTCCACGCGCTTTGTGGCACTTGAACCTCATAGACGGTCGGTCCCCGCAACCGACCCCCAAGGCGCTCGGCAACGCTTGGTCGCAGAAACCCTCCGTGCACATCGGCCGATAGCCGATGAGCGCCGCAAAGAACCGTATAGCGAACTCTCTCGATTGACAACAGCGATACGATCTTTACGACGGACGTCGTCGGGCGTACATGACGTCCGCCAACACCGCTGCCACACGACCTCGATGGGCGCCCATCGAGGGGCACACAGGGGGGACAAATGATGTCGTTTTGGCGGACCGCCACTGCCGCGCTCGTGCTGTCATGTACCGTGCTGTCATGCGCGCAAATCTCGGTGGCTGAAGCCCAGGACTGGCCGAACAAGCCGGTTCGCATCCTCGTCGGGTTCGGGGCCGGCGGTGGAACCGACGTCGTGGCGCGCATCCTTGCCGACAAGCTGTCGGGGATCCTCGGCCAGCAATTCGTGGTGGAGAACAAGCCCGGCGCGGGCGGCTCGATCGCCGGCGGCATCGTCGCCAAGGCCGACAATGACGGCTACACCGCACTCGCGGTCAGCACCGGCCACTCGGTGTCGGCGGTGATGGTCAAGCAGGTTCCGTACGATCCGGTGAAAAGCTTCACCCCGGTCGGCATCCTCGCCTACTCGACCTATGCCTTGGTGGTTCCGAAAAATTCGCCGGCAACCGATCTCAAGAGCCTCGTGGCACACGTCAACAGCGAGCCCGGCAAGCTGAACTATACCACCATCGGGCTCGGCTCCACCCAGCATCTCATCCTTGAGGACCTGCGTCAGCGCACGGGCATGAAGGCCCAACAGGTCTCATTTCGCACGACTGGCGAGGTGGTCACTGCACTGCTCAGGGGCGATGCCGCGTTTGGGATGGACCTCTTCCACGCCATTCGCGGCCAAGTGGAATCGGGCGATCTGCGCCTGATCGCGGTATCCACGCCCAAGCGCTGGCCGGCAGCGCCGAGCGTTCCAACGCTGGCGGAGAGCGGTCTCTCCGGATTCGGCTACAGCGGCTGGTACGGGCTCGTTTTTCCCACCGGTGTGCCGCAGCCCATCGTCAGCAAGCTGCACAAGGCCCTGGAAGCGGCGATGGCCGACGAGGACGTGAAGAAGAGGCTTGAGGGCGCGGGCGCCCTCGCCAGCCTGTCGGCACCGGAGGAGCTCGACAAGCTCATCGAAACGGACGTCGCGAGCTTCAGGGCGGCCGCGCAGAAGGCCGGTCTCGAAGCCAAGTAGCGGGCGCAGCCCTTTGTGCCCGTCCATGGCTCCTCGCCGCCCGATCGCTATCCGTGGATGCTTGGCCGCAGCAGCTCCGGCGGGTGCGGGTCTCCCTCTCCCCGCCGCCCTCGGGCCATCCACACGGGCAAGCCTCGCGACAATCGTCCCGAGGGCGACGGGGAGAGGGTCGGGGTGAGGGGCAGCAAAAGGCTCCAACCTCTCAACGGCTTGTTCGAGGCTGGAGCAAGACTTCGAGGCCCCGCGTGGAGAGCCTTTCGCTTGCGGCTGCCCCTCACCCTAGCCCTCTCCCCGCAAGCGGGGAGAGGGGACCTGTCGGTGCCTGGCACGCGAGCGCGAGGGGTCGTGCGGGTTGCGCGTCTTGCCCGGGTGGCGGTTGGCGAACTCCGTCGTGACGGTCTTCCCCATCAGCAC
>JBIOVC010000247.1:0-7131 GCA_044867545.1 Hyphomicrobiaceae bacterium
AAAGTCCCACCGCGTCTGGAACCGATCCGCCCGAATGAACCGCGCCTCGTCGCTCATCGAATCACCTCGCGTTGCGGCAAGAGTGAATCACGCCCCTCGGCGCGGCGCCAATTTCTTCACAGGCTCCTTCGCGGGAACGACCAGACAGGCGCGACCGCGCGTGAATTTGCAAATCTCACGATGTCAAACAGCCCATCTCGTTCCCGCGCCCGCATTGCTGCGTCCGGGCTTTGCCTCTTTGCTTCACTCACCCCCGTTGAGGGGTGGGCGGAGCGCCGAGAGACGTTCGGGTGCGTGCGAGGCACCCGTTGGACATGCCATGACGCGGCATGTCAGGCGCCTGGCGAGGCGCCTTGCGTCCCATGACGCGGGACGCTCGCCTCTCGGCGCTCCACCGTGGCGGTTTTGGGCTCCCGGGGCCGCGCTTCTCTCCCCGCTACCGCCCTCGGCTTGCGCTTCGGCCGGCATGCGGATCGGTCACAGCGAGCTCCTCGCGTCCAGGTCTTAGTGCCTGGCGGGCGGGGTCCCTACCTCCCGGGGCAACGGTTGCGAGCCGCTACCGCAGGACGCCACACCTCGCTCCGCCTTCAGGATCGCCTCCGGACGACCCCCCTCAAAGAGCGAGGATGCGAATCTTGTAGCACGGGCGCGATATGTAGTCAATAGCGTAGTTGATGCGTAGCCACAAGAAGCGGACGCTATGGCTTGGCGATCGTGCTAACGAGGACTCGCAGAACCCAAACGATACGCCCTCGATTGAAAACGATGTTCGCGCCGGGCGACGGATCGATGCTCTGGGTTGTTCTCTTGCCCCTTTGGCTTTTGCTCGCCGCCTCTGCGAGTGCGCAGAGCGCCAAGCCGAACGAGGCCATTGAGCGCGAGGATCCGCCTCTCCCGTCGCATCCCGGGGCAAGGAACGCGCCGCACCGGAATATCGAGCTATCGCAGTCGCTTTGTCCCTTGATCCAATCCGTGGCGGCGCAGAACGAGTTGCCGGTCGAGTTCTTCGCGCGTCTGATTTGGCAGGAAAGCCGCCTGCGGCCCGATGCGCTCGGACCCGTCACGCGCAGCGGCAAGCGGGCGCAAGGCATCGCGCAGTTCATGCCGGCGACCGCCGCCGAACGCTTGCTGCTCGACGCGTTCGATCCGGCCCAGGCGCTGCCGAAGTCGGCCGAGTTTCTGCGCGAGCTGCGCGCGCAATTCGGCAATCTCGGCCTCGCCGCGGCGGCCTACAACGCCGGTCCCCAGCGCGTGCAGGACTGGCTCGCTGGAAAACGCAGACTGCCATCCGAGACGCTCGCTTATGTCCGCAGCGTGACCGGCCACTCCGCCGAGGAATGGAGGCGGCCGGACGCGCGAACCGTTACGATTCCTGCCGACACGCCGTGTGTCGGGACGACGAAGCTCGCCGCAAAACCCGCACCTGCGCCGACGGTGCAACCTCCACCGCCGAGCGCCGCCTGGGCGGTCCAGCTCATCGGCGAGCGGTTGGAGAGCACCGCGCTTGCCCGATACAATCAGCTGCAAAAGAAGTATCAGCCGATCCTCGGAGGCCGTGAGCCGCTCATCGTGCGCACGACGCTGGGAAGCGCGGCGATCTGGCATCGCATCCGCGTCGCGGCAGAGACTCGCGAAGCGGCTGAAACGCTGTGCTCGAGGCTGCGCGCGGCTGGAGGAACCTGTCTGGTCCAGCGCAACTGATCTCTGCCGGACTTACGCTCGGTTTCGAGAGCGCTGTAGGGCGGGCGCCGGTGACGCCGAGGACACCTGATGGGTCGCGTTACAGCCTGCCGTCACCCGCCGATCAGCGGGATTTTCGCCTCGGTGATGACCTTTCTCCATTTCGCCACCTCGGCCTTCACGTAATCCGCGAACTCGGCCGAACTCTCCCCGCCCGGCACGACGCCAAGCTCCAGGAGCTGCGCCTTGACCTCGGGCGTGGTCACTACAGCGGCGATTTCCTTCTGCAGCCGATCGACGATCGGCTTGGGCGTACCCGCCGGGACGAATACGCCGGTCATGGTCTCGGCCTCTTGATGCTTGATGCCGAGTTCGTCGAGCGTTGGAATCTCGGGCGCGAACTCGGCGCGTTTGTTGGCAGTAATCGCGAGCACACGGATTTTTCCGTCCTTGATCAGCGCCATGGCGTTGCCGATGGCGCTACATGCGATCGGGGTGTGGCCGCCGAGCAGCGATTGTACCATCGGCCCGCCGCCGGAGAATGGCACCACCACGAAGTTGAGCCCAAGCGCGAGTCTCAGCATCTCGATCGAAAGTGAGGGCGTGGTGCCGGTTCCCGGCGAGGCGACACTGTACTTGCCGGGCTCTTTCCTGATCATGTCGATCAGGGCTGTCATGGTCGACGCTGGAAAGCTTGGATTGATCTGCCAGGAATTGGGCGTTGCGCCGGCCTTTGTAACCGGGACGAAATCCTTCTCGACGTCGAAGGGAACCTTGCTATAGAGCGTCGGGTTCACCACGATGCTCGAAGAGGCGAACAGGATGGTGTAGCCGTCGCCCGGGGAGCGCGCGGCTTGGCCCATGCCGAGATTGCCGCCGGCGCCGGCGATGTTCTCGATGTAAAACTGTTCGCCGAGCTTGTCCGACAGTTTCTGCGCCACCAGCCGTCCGACGATGTCGGTGACGCCAGCCGGCGGGAACGGCACGATGATCTTCACCGGCTTGCTGGGATATTGCTGGGCAAAAGCCGAGCCCGAAACAACGAGCGCCGCTCCGAGCGCTACGATGCGGATGAAGCTCTGCATCTCTGCTCCCTCCTTGGTTCTCTTCCCGCTTGTTGTTCTCATTCTTGATCTGGTTCGCTCCGACGAGCAAGCTTACTTGCTATCTTTGTCTTTGTCCGCGCGGCGGTAACCGGAGGACATACCATACGACCTCGTGCTCAACCTGAAGACCGCCAAGGTGCACCACCATCGATAATCCTCACTTCAGATTCTTCGCACACTTGCCATTCCTTCACAATTTAATTTGCCGTTGCTGCGATGGACAAGGCAGATGCATCAAGTTCCTGGCGGATGGTCCTTTACCTGCAAAGCTTGATCGTGGGGCAGTTTGAAAACGACTGCTCTTGATCTATAGGAAAATCGAGCCGGCGCTCGGGGAGATATCCGATGACGAAAACTTTCGCTGCTCTCGTTGCGGCCGCGATCTTGGCGTCCGTCCCGACGGCGGCGGATGCACGCTGCATCGGCTGCGAACGACCTCCCGAAGCGCCCCCCGGCTATGTGTATTATCCCTATGGGGAACCGCTGCCCGGGCCCAACTGCTATTGGTACCGAGTGCCGGCCTATGATCCTTACGGCAACATGGTCGGCTGGCGCGGGCGTCCAGTGGCGTTCTGCTCCTGGTTAGCGGGGTATCGGCCGTGGCCGCTTTGACTGCGCATCAGCCGCTTGGTCCGCAAATGGCGGGCTCGTCAACCACAATTTCAAGACACGTTCTTGCCGAGATTTGGCGCGCTGCGGGCCATCCCGAAGCAGCGCTCGACGCGATCGTTCTCACCGGTACTGAGCCGGTGCTGCCGTCGTCATTTGCCGTCGGCACCGCAGCACAGACGACCATTGCCGCCGCGGCTCTGGCGGCCGGCGAACTGTGGCGACTGCGCACGGGTCGCCGCCAGCGGGTCAGCGTCGACATTCGCAACGCCGCGATCGAATTCCGCAGCGAACGGTACTTGCGCGTCGATGGAAGGCCTCCCTCCGAGTATCATGACCCGATCGCGGGACTGTATCGCTGCGGTGACGGTCGTTGGGTCCGGCTCCATACCAATTTGCCGCATCACCGCGATGGCGTGCTCGCGCTGCTCGGCTGCAGTCACGAGCGAAGGGCGGTGCAACGCGCACTTGATCGATGGCACGCCGAGGCATTCGAGACGGCCGCCGCCGAGGCCGGCCTCGTGGTGACCGCATGCCGATCGTTCCCCGAGTGGGACGAGCATCCACAAGGCCGTGCGATCGCTCGCCTCCCCCTCTTCGCCATCGATCAAATCGGGGATGCCGCGCCGCAGCCCTTACCCGCGGGCGATCGCCCACTCGCGGGCATCAAGGTACTCGACCTGACGCGCATCATTGCCGGTCCGGTGTGTGGTCGCACGCTCGCCGTCCACGGAGCCGATGTGTTGCTGATCACGGCATCGCATCTACCGGCGATGGAGCCGCTCGTCATCGACACCGGACGGGGGAAATTGTCGACACACATCGATTTGCGTCAGAGCAGCGGGCGCGCGACCCTCGCCTCGCTGCTGCGGGAGACGGACATCTTCGTGCAGGGCTATCGACCAGGCGCCATCGCGGCGTTCGGCTTCGGCCCGCAAGAGGTCGCGCGAATCCGGCCGGGGATCGTCTACGTCTCGCTCTGCGCCTATGGCCACGAGGGCCCGTGGGCAGGCCGACGCGGGTTCGACTCGCTGGTACAGACGGCCAGCGGCTTCAATGCCGCCGAAGCGGAGGCTTCTCGTGCGAGCGAGCCGGGACCCCTGCCGGCGCAAGTGCTCGACCACGCCACCGGTTATCTGATGGCGTTCGCCGCGATGTCGGCCCTTACGCGACGCGCCGAGCGAGGCGGGAGCTGGCACGTTCGGGCCTCGCTCGCGCAGACCGGCTACTGGCTTCGCCATCTCGGACGCATCGATGGCATGACTTGCCCCGATCCCGGTTTCGATGATGTGCGTGACCGCTTGGAAGACACGCCGTCCGGATTCGGCCGCCTGACGGCCGTGCGCCACGCCGCCGTCATGACGGAAACGCCGCCGCACTGGGTCCGGCCAAGCGTTCCGCTCGGCACGCATGCGCCCGCCTGGCCGTAGAGCGGGTCAACCGCCTCGGTCGTCGAGCCGGTCGGAGGTTACGGAGCCTTGCTGGGCAGGCATGGCGGGATTTCGCCTGCTCCATTCCCATCATGGCTATTCGTTCGGTGGTAGTGTCTTAATTCTGAGCCTTCTGTCCCGTCTATGCGGAAGTAGGAGAACTTGAAATGAGAGTCCTTGCGATAGCTGCGATGATTACATCGTTGTCGGTGCCTGCATTCGCTCAGCAAGACCCCAAGGCCGAGCAAAGCAAGGCTACGGAGCAGACGAAGAAAGAGGCCGCAGAAATAGACAAGGCCTACAAAGACGCGGTCAAAAAGACGACCCGCGAACCGCCTGTCAAGAAACCCGACCCGTGGGGAAGTATGCGCTAGTATGCAAGGGCCGCCTTAGTTGGCGGTGACTACCAAGCCCAGCGCCGACTCAACTCCCGGCCGAAAAGCCCCATTACTCGCCGCGAGTGGAGGGGTGACGGCAATCTCGGCGCGGTTCACGACGGCCACGAACGATCCGAATTCGGCAGCATGCAAGCGTCACGACGGCCGAACCAGCGATAGCGGTTGCGCGCGACCAAGTCATAGACCCAGTCGCGGATCATCCGTGGGATGAAGTGGAAGACCCATGTCCACCGCCAGCGCGGAAGCTCGCGCGCGATGCGCAGCGCGGCTTCGGATTTTACATAGGCGCGGCCGGCCGCCACGAATGCAAAGGAATCCGGGCGATCAGGGTCGATGCCGAGCTGCTCGGCGAGCGGGCGTCCCTCGGCTACCTGGATCGGAACGAAGCGAAAATAGCCGCGGCGATCCCGTTTGCTGACGAAGCGGCAGCCGCGCGAGCATAGGATGCACACACCGTCGAACAGGATCAGGCCGTGCGGCGAGTTGCTGCCGCCAGGACTCTTTGGATCAACGACGATCGACTGCTCCGCCGGCATGGAAAAAGCAAACACCCGCAGGGCGAGCGGCGCAACAGGGGTTCCTAGGGTCTAGAGCGTATCCCGAATGAGTGAACCATAGCCAGCGTTGGCGAGATAGTTGATGCATTCCTGTGGGGTGAAGTAGTCGAGCAGATCGCCGAGCGCGTCCCAGAGCCTTCCGACGGTGCGAGCAGCGATCTTTCGCAACAGCACTTTGAGCTTTGCGAAGGCTTGCTCGATTGGATTGAGATCGGGGCTATAGGGAGGCAGATAGACGAGTGCTGCACCACAGCGTTCGATTGCCTCGCGGACACCGGCGACTTTGTGGCTGCCGAGATTGTCCAGAATGACGATGTCACCCGGTGAGAGTGTCGGTACGAGGATCTGTTCCACGTAGGCAAGGAAGACCTCACCATTCATGGCTCCGTCGACGACGAGGGGCGCGGTGATCCCGCTCGTACGTAGACCGGCGACGAAGGTCGACGTCTTCCAATGCCCATGCGGGACCGGTTGAACGAGGCGCTCGCCACGCGGAGCGCGCCCGCGCAGGCGCGTCATGTTGGTGGTCGCCCAAGTCTCATCAATAAAGACCAGCCGGTCCGGATTCAGACTGGCTTGGCCAGCACGCCAAGTCTCCCGCGCAGCCGCAACATCCGGCCGTTGCTGCTCGGCGGCATGAAGCGACTTTTTTTAAGCGTCAGCCCGCGCGCCAAAAGAAAGCGACCGATCGAGGAACGTCCGACCTGGATGCCTCGCCGACCGAGCTCCTCATGCAACTCGTCAAGCGTCATATCGGGACGTGCCGCCACAAGCTCGCGAACCAGCATTTCATCATCGGCCAACGCATAAGGTTTCTTGCCCCGTGGGGCGGGCGCCACTGACCCGGTGCGCCGAAAGCGCTGCATCAGCTTGATGGCGCAGCTCGGGCTGACCTCGAACTGCCGTGCCGCCGCGCTACACGACGCCCCGCCCTCAACCGCCGCTACAATCCGGATACGCAGGTCTTCCGAGTAAGGTCGTCCCATCCCTGCTGGCCTCCGCCCAGTGGCCAGCTTGAATCAGATTCGCTCACCCGCCGGAATCCCCTTCCGATTCCATCCACCCGGGATACGCTCTAGCGAGGCGCAGAGTAATAGTAGACGTCCTGTATCGACGTCGGCCGGATGACGATCGTGCGCTGCGTCCCGTCGGACGCATAAGAGCTCACGGGGATGTCGCGCAGATTGTCCTGAAACTTGCGCACGGCATTCAACGCCTCATTGCGCGGTTTCGCGCCACGAGCTTCGCGAGCTGGCTTCTTCGGCGCGGGTGGCTGCGACTCAACCAGCGGCTTTGCAACGCGCCGTTCGGTGGCGACCGGCGGTGGCGCTGCGTGCCGCGTGACGGTGCG
>JBIOVC010000248.1:0-4777 GCA_044867545.1 Hyphomicrobiaceae bacterium
GAGCGCAACGAGACCGGGCACGGTGCGCTGATCGACGCCGCCGGTCACCTCGTCCATGAGAAGCAGCTTCGGATCGGTCGCAATAGCGCGAGCGAGCTCCAGGCGCTTGCGCTGCCCGGTCGAGAGCTCGCGCGCGAAGCCATGGCGTTGCCCCAAGAGATCGACGAAGGCGATCGCCTCCAGCGCGCGGTCGCGCGCTTCCCCGATATGCGAGGTTCGCGACAGGGCGCCGACCATCACGTTCTCGATCAGAGTCAGGTCTGGGAACGGCTTGAGCTTCTGGAACGTCCGGGCGATGCCCATGCGCGCGATCACGTCGGGTCGAAGGCCGCTGATATCGCGATCCCGGAAGACGATGCGGCCGGCGTCGGATCGCTGAAAACCGGTTATCAGATCGAACAACGTGGACTTACCGGCGCCGTTGGGACCTATGACGCCGAGGATCTCGCCCTCTTTGACGTCGAAGGTGATGTCATCGTTGGCGATGACGCCGCCGAAGCGCTTGGTCAGTCCCGCGACCGCAAGAAGAGGGGTCATCGCGGGGACCGGCGCCGGCGGGTCTGCTCCTCGATCACGCTCATGAGGCCCCGCGGGCGGTACATGCACACGAGCAGGATCAGGATTCCATAGACGATGAGATCGACCGCGCGTCCGGTCCCGCCGAGGAAAATCCGCGTGTACTCGGAGAGCGGAACGAGAATGGCCGCTCCGAGCGCCGGCCCCCACAAGGTTCCGATGCCACCCAGCACCGCCATCAGCAGAACGAGGATCGAGATGTCGATGCTGAACATGCGCTCGGGATCAACCACGAGCACGTACTGCGCATAGAGCGTGCCCGCGACCGACATCATGCCGCCCGAGATCATGAATGCGAGCAGCTTGTGCCGGGCGACATCGATGCCGAGGCTCGCTGCTGCCTCCGGGTCGTCGCGGACCGCTTGCAGGCGGAAGCCAAGCCGCGTGCGCCGCAGCCACCACACGAATAGGTAGCCGGCCGCGGTGAAGGCCAGGATCAGCAGGTAATAGGGAACCTTGCTCGTGTGGAACTGCAGCGAGAGGATCGGGGACGTTCGCTCGATGGGAACATAGAGCCCGGAGGCTGCACCAACCCACTCCCAGCGCTGGAAAACGATTTGAACGCTCGAGCCGATGAGCAAGGTGGCGATCGCGAAATAGTGGCCCCTGAGCCTCAGCGTCGGAATGCCGATGAGGGCGGCCACGACCACCGCCAACGCGACACCCGCCAAGAGCCCGATCCACGGGCTCAGCCCGAACTTGATGTAGAGCACCGCGCTTGCGTAGCCGCCGATGCCGAAGAACACGGCGTGCCCGAGGCTGATCTGGCCAGAAAGGCCCGCGATCACATTCCACGCCTGCGCCATAAGCGCGTAGAGCAAGATCAGGATCATCAAATGCAGCCCGAACGGCGTGCCGATGACCCATGGATAGCTGACTAGGAACAAGCCAACCGCTGTTCCGATGGCGACCGCCCAGCGTGGTGGCCGCGGCCAGACGGGCTCGGCTCTGGCCGCCGAGAGCGCAGCCTCTTTCGCCGGCTCATCGGTCATTGGTCTCACGCTCGGCCGTAAAGGCCGCCCGGCCGCAGGATCACGACGACGAGATAGAGCTGGAAGACGATCAGGGTCTTGTAGGAAGGGTCGATCAGCAGCCCGCCAAGAGATTCGACGAGGCCGATCAGGAGCCCGGCAGCAAGGCTCCCGAGGATGCTGCCGAAGCCGCCGAGGGCGACCGTGACGAACGCCAAGAGCGCGAAGTTCACGCCGACGTCGGGGAACACGTAGTAGAAATTCGCCAGCATGGTCCCGGCGACGGCGACGCAGCCGAGCCCGATGGCCCAGCCCAGCGCCAGCATGCGATCCGTCGGAATGCCCATGACGGCGGCTGCCTCGCGATCCTGCGCCGTGGCTTGCAGTGCGATCCCCGTCTCGGTGCGGGTAACGAAGACCCAAAGCGCGATGAACGCGAGCAGACAAACGAGACCTGCCACCAGTTGCGGCTGGCCGATGAAGATGCCGCCGACAACTACGCGTCCGGCGACCATCGGGTCGGCGATGGTTCTGAAGTCGGGCGTCCAGACGAACTGGGCCGTGGCGCGCAAGGTCACGGCCAGTCCGAATGTCGCGCAGATCTGCGCCAGCATGGGCGCTTGGAGAACGTGCCGAATGATGCCGTAGTGCGTGAGGAGCCCCGCCAGCGCGAGCAGCGTTGCAACCAGCGGCAAGGAGAACAGCGGATCGAGGCCCCACAGCGCCCAGAACCAGAACGCTGCGAACATGGCCAGCATAAGAAATTCGCCGTGTGCGAAATTGACGATCTCCATAAGCCCGAAGATCAGGCTCAACCCCACGGCGACCAACGCGTAGACAAGACCCATCAGGACGCCGCTGACGATCGCCTGGAGAATGAACTCGGACGGCATGTACACAATCGCGGGCCCTCACCGATTGACGAGTGTTCTCGCCCGGTTCCATATGGACGTTAGTCGCTGCATCGGAGGTCGGTCAATGTATCGGATGTTCGCAAGCGCGCTGGCTCTTTGGCTTGCTGCTTCTGGCGTTGCTGGGGCGGCGGATGACGTGAAGATCGGTGTGCTCTATCCGCTTACCGGTCCGGTGGCCCAGGTCGGCCTTGACGCCGTAGCGGCGGTCAAGACCGCGGTCGAGATCGTGAACGAGGGGGCCGATCTGCCGTTGCCGCTGGCCAAGACCAAGGGACTCCCCGGACTCGGCGGCGCCAAGATCCGCGCCATCGTCGCCGACCATCAAGGCAAGCCGGAGATTGGCCAGGGCGAAACCGAGCGCATGATCAGCCAGGAAAAGGTGCATGCGATGTTCGGCGCCTATTTTTCTTCGGTGACGGCAGCCGGCAGCCAGGTCGCGGAGCGCGCCGGCATTCCCTGGGTCAATGCCGCCTCGTCGGCGCCAAGCCTCACCAAGCGCGGCTTCAAGTTCTTCTTCCGCACCTCGCCGCACGACGAGCACTTCACGCAGTTGATGTTCGACTTCATGAAGGATTTCCAGGCGAAGTCCGGCACCCAGCTGAAGTCTGTGGCGATTTTTGCCGAGGACACCGCCTTCGGCACTGATAGCGCGCGCGTGCAGGAACAGATGGCTAAGGGCCGGCAGATGAACGTGCTCGAGAAGATTATGTACCGCGCGCAGACGACCTCGCTGACCTCAGAGGTGCAGCGTCTCAAGGCCGCCAATGCGGACGTGCTGTTGCCGTCCTCTTACACGTCCGACTCTTTCCTTCTGCTGCGGACGGCAAAGGACCTGGACTACAATCCCAAGCTCTTGATCGCACAGAATGCCGGGTTCACCGACCCGACCTTCCTGCAAACGATGGGTAAGGACGCCGAAGGGTCGATCACCCGCTCGCCTTACAACGACGATCTGGCCAAGCGCATTCCGCTGATCACCAAGGTCAACGACATCTTCAAAAAGCACTCGAACGGACGCGATCTCTCGGATGTGCCCGCCCGCGTGTTTACCGGCATCATGACGCTGATCGATGCCATCAACCGCGCAGGGTCGACCGACCCTGAGAAGATTCGGGTGGCACTCACGCAAACCAACATCCCGGCCGACCAGCTGATCGTACCTTACAAGAGCGTGAAGTTCGACGCGGAGGGGCAGAACGATGGGGTGCGCCCGATCCTGATGCAGGCGCAAAGCGGCAAATATTGCACCATTTACCCGTTCGAGCTTGCGTCCTGCGAGTTGAAGTACCCCTTGCCGACGTGGGCTCAGAAAGCGAAGATGTAAAATCGTTCGAGCGTTCCGCGGTGGGCCCCCAGCAAAGTCGGCTTAGCACGGCACGCCTGCCCAAGGGATGACGGTCGGACGTTCTCAGCTGTAGCTGCGCTCGTCGACGATAACCTTGCCGTCATTCGGCAGCGAGCCCGGCGCCGCGAGCTGAACTTGGCCCCTGAGCTTCGTAACATTGGCGAGCGTCTCGGCCACGCGCGCCGCCAGCGCCGCGTCCTCGTGCTCGGCCTCGGCCAGGAGCGTCATCACATCCTGCTCGCCGACCCGACTGACGACCAGACGAAGTCGGCCGAGCTCGCTGTGGATGCGGCCGATCTCAGCCAGTTGCTCGGGTCGGACAAACATGCCCTTCACCTTGGTGGCCTGATCGGCGCGGCCCATCCACCCCTTGATGCGCATGTTGGTGCGGCCGCAAGGGCTTTCCCCCTTGAGCACGGCGGAGAGATCGCCGGTCGCAAGCCGTATCATCGGATAGTCGCGATTGAATGAGGTGACGACGACCTCGCCGACCTCGCCCTCGGGCACCGGCTCGCCTGTTCCCGGGCGTACGATCTCGACGATCACGCCTTCATCGACGATCAGCCCGTCGAGCGCGGCGCTTTCATAGGCGATGATGCCGACGTCCGCCGTCGCGTAGGCTTGAAAGGTCGCGATCCCGGCATTCGTGTATTCGCCGCGGAGGGAGGGAAACAGTGCGCCGCCGGAGACCAGTGCCCGCTTGAACGAGGAGACGGGTCGCCCGATCTCCTTGGCCTTGTCGAGCAGGATTTTCAAGTAATCCGGCACTCCGATGTAAGCGCTGGGCCGCAGCTGAGCGATGGCCTCAACCTGCTGCTCGGTATTGCTGGGGCCGGCGGGAATAACTGTGCAGCCCAATGCGCGGGCTCCGGCGTCCATAATCCATCCGCCAGGCGTCAGCTGGTAGGCGAAGGTGTTGTGCACGATGTCGCCGCTGCGAAATCCGGCCGCGTAAAGCGCGCGAGCCGATC
>JBIOVC010000249.1:0-3376 GCA_044867545.1 Hyphomicrobiaceae bacterium
GCGAGATAGTCCTCGCCGATGAACACCTCGGCCATGTCGGCTTTTCTCGCGTTGGGCACGATGCGCAGCGCCTCGTTGCGGAACAGCTTGCGCAGATACTTCTCGAGGCGCGGTATGTCCTGCTTCAAGGTGCCCATCGGCGCTCCCATAATGCGGCCAGTGATAGGGAGAAACCCGTCAACGGTCGCCGCAGCCGCAGTCGTCGGGCTCGATACGCTGGTCCATGGTGCGGGCGGGCTCCGGGCAGCCGGCCGGGCCGATCTCTCGTGCCGGCACGCCCGCCACTGTCGTCTTCGGCGGCACGTCCTTCAACACCACGCTGCCGGCGGCGATGCGTGAGCAGTCGCCCACCCTGATGTTGCCGAGCACCTTGGCACCCGCCCCGATCAGCACGTTCGAGCCGATCTTCGGGTGGCGGTCGCCGCGCTCCTTGCCGGTGCCGCCGAGCGTCACGTTCTGCAGGATCGAGCAGCCGTCGCCGATGACCGCCGTCTCGCCGATGACGATGCCGGTGCCGTGGTCGAGCATGATGCCGAGCCCGATGCGGGCGGCTGGATTGATGTCGACCGCGAAGATGCGTGAGCTCTGGCTCTGCAGGTAGAGGGCGAAATTGCGGCGGCCCGCCTTCCACAGCTCGTGCGCGAAGCGATGGGTGGCGAGCGCGTGGAAACCCTTGAAGTAAAGCAGGGGCTCCAGGTAGCGGCGGCAGGCCGGATCGCGGTCGTAGACGGCGGCGAGGTCGGCGCGGAAGGCGCAGCCGAGCTCGGGGTTCTGCTCGAGCACTCCGGCGAAGGTCTGGCCGATCAGGCCGGCGTCGACGTCCCAGTGGTTGAGCCGCTGGGCGAGACGGTGGCAGACGGCGTCCTCCAGCCGCTCCTGGTTGAGCACGGTGGCAAACAGGAAGCCGGAAAGGGCAGGCTCCGAGCGGGCCGCCTCCTCTGCCTCCAGCCGCAGCGCGTCCCAAATCGGATCGACGGACTTCAGCCTGCCATGGGCAAGCGACTGCGACGTCACGGCCATCTCTCGTCTCCCCAGCGAATGTGTCGCCAGACCTCCGCCGCCAAGCACTGAGGACGTAACGAGGCTGTCATTGCAAGTCAACTTGGGTCCCGCCGGCGGCTGATGCAAGCGGGTTTCACCTGCTGCTCTGCACTGTGGCCTACCACGTGTTAACCAAGTGCTGGGCGGCTGGACATCGCGGCCGGTGTTGAAGAACAGGGGCTCAAGCCTCTTCTCCGGCAAACTCCAGCCAAGTCATCGATCAAAACTTGCGCCGCCCCAGTGCTGAGGCGTGGCGTCGCAAGCACACATTATTCTGCAGACCTGAGGGTGTTTTTCTCGAAACCTGAATAACAATGTGGGATCGCTTGGCGGTATAACTTCTGATATTCATCAAGTGTTACGGAAGCATCACTGTGGCGTTGCTGCTTAGGGACACGAAAACACCATAATTGAACATGAGATCTCGAACAATTGCTGCGATGCAGTACGCTTTCCGACTTGTCTTTCTCGACGAACGCCTCCTATTCTTCGTTTTGCGCGGGTCGCACCGCGCACCCCCAGCGCCGAAGTCGGCAAAGGAGGCAACGATGAGCCTGTCCTTAAGACTGAACGTCCTGATGGCGGTTCTGTCATTTGGATTCATCGCTGCAATCGTTCTCGGGATGGTGTGATTCAAGGTTTTCCCGAGACCGTGGCCGATCCCTGGGATCGGAAAAGACAAGGAGGCGCGAACCGAGAGTTCGCGCCTCCCTTGTTTTGGGTCCCGCCGCAAAGTGAAGGCGGTGGCTATCGGCGGATCGCGTAGCCGATCACCGCCCCAATCAGCGGATAGACAAGCGTCGGGACGCCTCCCCTGACTAAGCCCGCGACCGCAGACATCACCTGCGGCACGAGGGTGAGGCCGGCACCAATCAGCGCGCCGACCAGGGCGACCGTCAGCGTCGCCGGTGACGGCTGTGCCACGTCCTTCAGGACGACCGAGCCGATGAAGCCGAGCAGCCAGACGATGATCGCGAAGGCGACCGCGAAGATGAAGATGTCGAGCCGGCCGAAGCTCGGAATCTTGGCGATGATGGCCTGTCCCCCGAAGTATCCGACCCCCAACTGAACGAGAAAGAGCACCAGCCGTCCGAGCATCATCGCCTCCCCTGAAGCCGTCCGAATCCTGCACCGGCAGGCTTAGCACAGTACGGCGCAAAAGACGTGACGGCACGGTAACGGCGGGTTCGGCACGTACGCTCGACGGATGCTCATTCCGCAGCTTCCACCGCCTCCGCCTTCGGGTCGTAGTTCAGCACCGGCGAGAGCCAGCGCTCGGCCTCCGCCACCGTCCAGCCCTTGCGACGCGCGTAGTCCTCGACCTGATCGCGCTCGATCCTACCCACCCCGAAGTAGTGGCTGTCAGGATGGGAGAAGTAGAGACCGCTGACGGCGGCGCCCGGCCACATGGCGAAGCTCTCGGTGAGCTTGATGCCCGCCGCCTTCTCGGCTTTCAGCAGCTTGAATAGCGTCGCCTTTTCGGTGTGATCGGGCTGCGCCGGGTAGCCGGGTGCCGGCCGGATGCCGCGATATTTCTCGGCGATGAGGTCCTCGTTGGACAGCCGCTCCTCGGCGGCATAACCCCAGAACTCGCGGCGTACGCGCTCGTGCATGTGCTCGGCGAACGCCTCGGCCAGACGATCGGCGAGCGCCTTCACCATGATGCGGCCGTAGTCGTCGGTCGCCTTGATGTACTTCTCGAGCGCCGCTTCCTCGCCGACGCCGGACGTGACCGCGAAGCCACCGACGTAGTCCGAAAGCCCTGTCTCCTTCGGCGCGATAAAGTCGGCGAGCGCGGTGTGCGCCCGGTCGCTGCGCTCGCGGGCCATCTGCTGGCGGAGCGTGTGCAGCACCGCGAGGCGGCCGGTGCGGGCGTCGTCCTGATAGAGCTCGATATCATCGCCGATCGCACTGGCCGGCCAGAAGCCGATGACGGCGTTGGCCGTGAGCCACCTCTCCCTGACGATGCGCTCGAGCATCGCCTGTGCGTCGGCCAGCAGCTTCTTTGCCTCCGCACCGACCGTGTTGTCGCCTAGGATCGCCGGGTAGCGGCCCTTCAGCTCCCAGGTGGCGAAGAACGGCGACCAGTCGATGTAGGGGACGAGATCGGCAAGGTCGTAACGCTTGAAGGACTTGGTGCCCATGAAGCGCGGGCGAGGGGGCACGTAGCCCTTCCAGTCGATCCTGAAGCGGTTGGCGCGCGCCGTGGCGAGCGTGATCCGCGCCTTTCTTGCCTCCCCCCGGGCATACCCTTCCCGCACCTTGGCGTACTCGCTCTGCACACCGCTGATGTAGCGGCCGCGATCGGACTCCGAGAGCAGGCTCGACATCACGC
>JBIOVC010000250.1:0-6496 GCA_044867545.1 Hyphomicrobiaceae bacterium
GTCCGCAGCACGAGCGGCGACGCCCTCAGCTTCGCAGCGTGAGGTAGTCCCCGGAGAACTCATATGACTTGAGACGCCTTAAGAAATTCATACCCAGGAGGCTCTCCTTGAGTGCTCCGGGCCTGGCGACCAGCGCGTCGACGCCGTCGATGACGATCGGCCCGACCGTGACCTGCCTGAGCCGTACGGCGGCCGCGTAGGCCATGCCGTTGGCGGTCTGCACCGGCACGGAGTAGCTGAGGCGGTCCACGTCGAGCCCGGCCTGCCGTGCGTCCGCCGGCCGCAGCACGATGGTCGTCGCTCCGGTGTCGATTAGCATCGGCACGCTGGTGCCGTTGACCTGGGCGCGGACGACGAAATGTCCGTCAGGGCGCCGCCTGAGCCGCACCGAATGCCCGGCTCCGCGTGGATCGACCACGACCGCCTCGCCGGGCGGCATCAGCTCCGCCGCCACCCGCTCCGCCACCATCACGAAGTCCGAGCGGAAGGTGTAGCCGGCGACCAGCGCGAGCAGGATGACCACCCAGATGGCGATGTCCCTGACCGCGTGACCATAGCGACCCTGGTAGTGGTTGACTGCCGACGCCCCGATGAAGACGAGCAGCGCGCCGAACGCGACCAGCGGCACGACCGTCGATGCCTCGAAGCCGGCGATCGTCTCGCCACCGTCCTGCAGCAGCAGGAATAGTGCCGCAACCGCCGCAACGATCAACGCGAGCCATTTCAACACGTTGTCACCCCTCGCAGGCGAGGACGCGCAGCCGAAAGGCGGCGAACGGCTCGCAACGGGAATTTAGGGATTGCGGACGCCGTGGGCAACGTACGCCGTCCTCGAGCCGGCGGCTGTCCCCGGTGCCGAACACAACTCTGCAGGAAATCCCACGGCCCAGCTAGCGCGCGGGGCCCGCCGCGGCGGTGCGGGCCCGCCTTGGACCGCTGGCCGGCACGGCCTGCGCCTCCGTAGCACTGCTTGGCGCCCTCGGCTCGCCGCGGCTCGGGCGCGGCCGTCGCGCCAGCACACGCTTGCGCGGGAAGAATGCGATCGCCTCGGTGCCTTTGCCGGGCTCCGAGCGTAGCTCGAATGAGCCACCGTGCAGCTCAACCAGGCTGCGCACGATTGGCAGTCCAAGCCCGGTGCCGCCCTCGGCGGTCTCGTGCGCGAGCGATCCCTGGCCGAACGCCTGCATCACCTTCGGGATCTCGTCCTTTGGAATGCCGGGCCCCGTATCGCGCACGCTGATGAGCTGCCCGCCGTCCCAGGCGCGCGCCACCTTCAGCGTCACCTTGCCGCCGCGCGGCGTGAACTTGAGCGCATTCGATAGCAGATTGAGGCAGATCTGGCGCAAAGCGCGCTCGTCCGCCAACACCTGCGGAAGCGCCTCATCGAAGCTCTGGATCACCTCAAGACCCTTGTCCTCGGCCCTGAGCTTCATCAGCCGGTAGCAGTCGTCGACCACGCCGGCAAGCAGCACCGGCTCCTCTGCAAGCTCGTAGCGGCCGGCCTCGATCCGCGACAGATCGAGGATCTCGTTGATGAGGTTGAGAAGATGGCTGCCGCTGCGGTGGATGCTCGCGGTGTACTCGCGATAGGTGGGGTTCTCGAGCGGCCCCATCAGCTCCGACTTCATCACCTCCGAGAAGCCGAGGATGGCGTTGAGCGGCGTGCGGAGCTCATGGCTCATGGTGGCGAGGAACCGCGACTTGGCGACATTCGCGGCTTCCGCGCGTTGCCGTGCTTCCTCCGAGATCGAGGTCGCTTCCTCGAGCTGCGCGATGAGCGCTTCCTTCTGTGCCCGGTACTCGAGCATTGCCCGCGCGGTCGAGTGGAGGCCGCGGGCGAGGAAGATGAAGTAGATGTGCACGCCGACCGCCATCGTGGCGAGCGCGACGTAGAAGAAGTCCTGTAGCAGCAGCAGACGCGCGACCACCGCGGCCGTCATCGGCACCGTGCCGAAGTAGAGGATCGGCATCACGGTGGAAGCGAAGTTCATGCGGATCGCGAGCACCACCATCAGTGAGGCGAAGATGAACACGTGCGAGGAGAACACGTGGTCCTGCGTTGCAGCCGCGTCCTGCCCGATGCCGACCAGTGCGAAGCCGGCCCAGGCTGTGCCGTTGATCGCCTCTGCCATGACGAGCCGACGGCGCCACTGCTCGACGTTGATCTGCGCAACCGGTGTAGCCTGGAACCGGTTGCAGCACTCGAGCAGGACCACCTTGGCAACGATCACCACTCCGAGCCAGACGATCGCCTGCGTCCATGGCGCCCAGAACATCGAGGCGAGCGAGAAGATGGCAGCGAGCAGCAGCAGCGTCGGCTGCGCGGCGAGCTCGTTGCGCACGAACATCGCCATGAGCTCATAATCGAGACTGCCCTGCGGACTAGGGCCCGAGGTGGGCGATCGCGGCCCTCGAGGCTGCGGATCGCCCGGGCTTGGTTCTGCCGTGTGAGGGCTGGCCATCGCGTCGGATGCCTTGAAATGACGTAGACAACGGGGTCCCCCCGGGGCCTGGTCCCGCATCCAGACTGAAGGCACCGATCACCGTGAATGTTCACAAGATTTACTAACAGCACGTATATTTTTAGCCTTAGCGAGCGTCGCCAACGCCATGATTTTTGGCGAGTTGTCACGAAGCGCTATGGCGCGCCACTGCGGCTTGCGAGCCCCCGCCCGTTTTGTGAATTTCTGAGCATAACCCGTCGCCTCCCGCCATTCCGGCCTCGGCCGCGGCAAAATCCCTCAAGCCACGTCTAGTATTAGTCCTGTTACCCAGGGAACATCCTTGCCTTGGTCGCTCGGCTAGCCGGAACGATGGGGTGTGCGAAGGGGGATGGGCGAAAGATATGAAGTTGACTGTCGTTGGCTGCGGAGATGCGTTCGGCTCAGGCGGCCGCCTGCAAACCTGCTTCTGTGTCGAGGACGCCGGCACCCGTTTCCTGATCGACTGCGGCGCCACGACGATGATCGGGTTGGAGCGGCTCGGTCTCGATCCGAACTCGATCGGTACCATCTTCATTTCGCACCTGCACGGCGATCACTACTCGGGCCTCGTCTGGTGGCTGCTGCACGCCCAGCATGTCAGCCGGCGTACGAGCCCGCTGACGGTAGTCGGCCCGCGCGGCATCGCCGAGCGGTTCACCGCCGCCGCCGAGGCACTGTTTCCCGGCTCGTCCAAGAGCGCCCCGCGGTACGAGCTCCGCTTTGCCGAGCTCGAGACCGCAGTGAGGAGCACCTTCGGGCAGATCAGCGTGGTGCCGTTCGAGGTGAGCCATCCATCCGGCGCCCCGTCTTATGCGCTGAGGTTCAGTCTTGGCGCGAGGACACTCGCCTTCTCCGGTGACACCGAGTGGGTGGAAGCGCTGCCCCAGTGCGCCGACGGCGCCGACCTCTTCATCTGCGAGTGCTACGGCTTCGACAAGCAGGTGCCCTATCACATGACCTGGCGTACGATCGAGGCAAACCTCCCGCGGCTGCGGGCGCGGCGGCTCCTGCTCACGCACATGAACAACGAAATGCTGGCCAACCTCGCCTTCGTCCGCCGCGAGGGCGTGTTGATCGCAGAGGATGGCCTTGTTCTCCAGGTTTGATGAACGACGGGCTGGAACGTCTGCTCGCTGAGATCCGCGCGTGCCGCTGTTGCGTGGACACGCCCGAGGGTCTGCCGCTCCCTCATGACCCCCGCCCTGTCATCAGAGCCGCATCTACCGCCCGCCTAATGGTCTGCGGGCAGGCGCCAGGCATCCGCGTGCATGCCTCGGGTGTGCCGTTCAGCGACCCCTCGGGCGACCGCCTGCGCCGCTGGATGGGCGTGACTTCGGAGGAATTCTACGACACGGCGCGACTCGCAATCGTACCGATGGGCTTCTGCTTTCCGGGCCTCGATGCGTCCGGCGCCGACCTGCCGCCGCGGCGGGAATGCGCACCGCGCTGGCGGGCCCGCGTGATGGCGGAGCTGCCGAGGCTCGAGCTGATCCTGTTGGTCGGCGGCTATGCCCAGCGCTGGCATCTGGGCGCTGCCGCCAAGGTCGGCGTCGCCGAGACGGTCAAGGCCTGGCGCGAGCATGCCGGAGCCGGCCGGCCGCTCCGCTTCCCGCTGCCGCATCCGTCCTGGCGCAACAACGCTTGGATCAAGGCCAATCCCTGGTTCGAGTCCGATCTGCTGCCGGCGTTGCGCTCCGAGGTCCGCCGCATCCTTTGACCCATCGCCGTCCGGCAATCACGTTATCAAGTCCCCTGGAATTTGGTATCAGGAGTACTCTGCCCGCCGCGGCAATTCGGGCTCCGCGAACGAGGAATGATTGGAAAAAAATACCAGAATTCCGCTTGACGGAAACGGCAGATCACGCATTGTTCATGTGGTACAAGTAGTGAACGAATTTGTTGGGGGGTGGCGCCATGCTCGACGAGATGGACGTGAGGATTCTGCGCATTCTGCAGGAGGACGCCACGCGCGCGGTCGCCGAGATCGGTAGGGCGGTGGGGCTGTCGACCACGCCGTGCTGGCGCCGGATCCAGAAGCTCGAGGAGAACGGCATCATCGAGCGCCGCGTCGCCCTGCTCGATCCGCGCCGCATCAACGCCGGGGTGACCGTATTCGTGTCCATCAAGACCGACCAGCACAGCATCGATTGGCTCGAGCGCTTCCATGCCGCCGTGATCGACTTTGCCGAGGTCGTCGAGTTCTACCGGATGTCAGGCGACGTCGACTATCTGCTGCGCGTCGTCGTTCCCGACATCGCCGCCTACGATGCCTTCTACAAGAAGCTGATCAGCCGCATCGAGATCTCGAAGGTGTCGTCCGCCTTCGCGATGGAGCAGATCAAGTTCACGACCGCGCTGCCGCTCGACTTCGCCCTCGCCCCCGAGCCGGACTGAGCGTCCGTGTCTCACCGGTTGAGCCTGGCGATCAGGCTCGAGGAATCCCACCGCCGGCCGCCCATCTTCTGCACGTCGGAATAGAACTGGTCGACCAGCGCGGTCACCGGCAGCGTCGCGCCGTTGCGGCGCGCCTCATCGAGGCAGATGCTCAGGTCCTTGCGCATCCAGTCCACCGCGAAGCCGAACTCGAACTTGCCTTCGCTCATCGTCTTCCAGCGGTTCTCCATCTGCCAGGACTGCGCCGCGCCCTTCGAGATCGTGTCAATCACCTTCTGGATGTCGAGGCCCGCCCTGGCCGCCATATGCAACCCCTCGGCGAGGCCCTGCACGAGGCCGGCGATGCAGATCTGGTTGACCATCTTTGTAAGCTGCCCCGCGCCCGGCGGCCCGATCAGCGACACCATCCGCGCGTAGTGGCTGATGATCGGCTTGGCGCGTTCGAAGGCCCCCGCTTCGCCGCCGACCATCACCGTCAGCACCCCGTTCTCCGCGCCCGCCTGGCCGCCCGACACCGGCGCGTCGAGGAAGTCGAAGCCCTGCGCCTTCGCCGCTGCGTGAAGCTCACGCGCGACGTTGGCGGAGGCCGTGGTGTTGTCGATGAATACCGCGCCTTTGCGCACTCCGTGGAACGCGCCGTCCTTGCCAAGGGTGACCGCACGCAGGTCGTCGTCGTTGCCAACGCAGCAGAATACGAAGTCGGCGTCCCGCGCGGCCTCGGCCGGCGTCGCGGCGGTCCGTCCCTTGCCATACTGCTTGACCCAGGCGGCGGCCTTGGCGGCGTTGCGGTTGTAGACGGTGAGCGCGTGTCCGCCCTTGTTCAGGATGTGCCCCGCCATCGGGTAGCCCATCACGCCCAGTCCGATCCATGCAACATTCGCCATGACTGCTCTCCCACTCGTGTGCTCGCGTAGTCCTGCTTGGCCCGCGTCGGGCGTTGGTCGCGAACTGTTATGCCACAGTTGCGCGCGGCGGGCACCACGCGCGGTACCGTTCGCGTTCCCGCTAGTATCGGCTAGACTCTACGTACGGCGGACAACGCCGATGACGCTCGAAACGCAGCAGAGGCGGGGTCAAATGGCGGACACGCAGAGAGGCGGCGCTGTGGTATCGCAGACCGTGACGCTCGCCGACATCGAGCGCGCGGCCGAGGTCATCCGAGGCGCCGTTCTCGACACCGATTTCGATGCGAGCCGCACGCTCTCGAGCCTGTTCGGCGCCTCGATCTGGCTCAAGTTCGAGAACCTGCAGTTCACCGCCTCGTTCAAGGAGCGCGGCGCGCTCAACAAGCTCGCGAGCCTCGACCGCGCCGGGTGCGCGGCTGGTGTCATCGCCATGTCGGCCGGCAACCACGCCCAGGGCGTCGCCTATCACGCGCGCCGGCTCGGCATCAAAGCGACGATCGTGATGCCCGAAGGCACGCCGTTCGTGAAGGTCGAGAACACGCGCCAGCACGGCGCCGAGGTGATCCTCGCGGGCGCTACGCTGGAGGAAGCGGCGAAGCTCGCTGCCGGCTACGGGGCGTCGCACGGGCTGGCGATGATCCACCCCTACGACGATCCGATGATCATCGCCGGCCAGGGCACGATCGCGCTCGAGATGGTGCGAGCGGTCCCCGA
>JBIOVC010000251.1:0-2425 GCA_044867545.1 Hyphomicrobiaceae bacterium
AATCCTGCGCCTCTACCCGCTCGGGCGGGCGAAGCGGAACTGGGGAGAGCTGTCGCTCTCGCTCGATGAGATGATGGCGGCGCTGGCGAGCCTCAAGGTGCCGCCCGGCATCCAGCTCATGCAGTCCCGGCATCCGCGCGACGGCAACTGCTGTTGGCAGAATGCGGCGGTGAGCCCGGCCGGCGACTCGATCGGCTGCCCGTACCTGCGTGAGTACGTCAACTACGGCAACATTCTCGCGATGCCCTTCCTCGACACCTGGAACCATCCGCTCTGGACTGAGCTGCGCGCCAACGCCGTCGAGGACGCCTGCCCGGAATGCTCGGCGACACAGGGCTCGCACGGCGGCTGCCGCTCGACCGCTTATGCCTTCCATGGACGCTTCAGCGCGCCCGATCCCTACTGCATTCACACCAACCAAGGAGTGGACCTGCGTGCTCTCCCGCAACGGCTGCTACACCAAGACGCCTGACGTGGTGCTGCGCCGGTTCGAGGATTGGGGCCGCTGCTACGCCTACACACCTGACGAGCCGGAGATCTACGACCTCAATACCACCGCCTGGTTCATCGTCGAGCTGTGCGATGGCCGCCCCTACCAGCAGATCGAGGCCGAGTACGTGAAGGTGGTCGGCGAGCGGATCGGCCGCGACGCGGCGAAGGCGCAGTTTCACGCAGGCTTCAGCGCGCTTCTCGAGCGCAACATCATCCAGGCCAGCGAATGAGCGGGGCGGGATCCGGCGGCCCGATGATGCGCCGTCGGCAACGGGAGAAGGAGAAGGGCCATGTCATTGAATGTGATTGCGGAGAGAGCGGAACGATTTGGAAGGATGTCGCTGATCGAGCCGCCGGTGGTCGAGACGCTCAATTGCCAGGTCCGCACGGCGGCGAGCATTCCGTTTGCGCCGCATATGCTGGCGCGCGTCGGCAATGACGATGGGCCGGAGGTCGGCGCCGTCAACCACCAGGTACGCACCGCGGCGAGCGTGCCGTTTGCGAGCTACATGCTGGGCGAAAGTCCCTCCGTCGATCCTGTATCGCTCCAGGTTCGCACCGCGGCGAGCGTCCCCTTCGCCGACTACATGACGAAGCGTGGTAACGCGGATCAGCCGGCGGCCGAGCGGGTCGGAATGCAGGTGCGCACGGCAGCCACCGTGCCGTTCAACCCGTACATGCTGGGCGCCCACGCCGAGGAGCTGCTGAAGAAGCGGGTGATGATCTCGCCGGTGCTGGTCGTCTGGCGCTACCGCGTAACGAGCGATGAGAAGTTCGCCGGCTGGCTCGCAATGCGCGAGATCCTGCTGAGCGAGAGCCGCATCTCCGGTGACGGCGAGCTGAAGGGCGTACGCTACGGCGGTACCTACCGGATCGCCGCAGAGAGCGACGCCAAGGGCAGCCTCTACAAGACGGTGTGGGGCTACACCAGCGAGTCCGCCATGAACGCCATACACCGCCTGTGCAGCGACGGCTCGGCTTCAGCGACCCTGGTCCAGCTCGAGCTGGTTGACTTCGTGAAGGGGCTCAAAGGCTTCATCGCCGAGGCCGGCGACCGGCACTTCACCCAGGAGGTTCTGGTCTCGGCCGCCGCCGGGCAGGTCTGAGAGGGACGGAGCGCGGCGGCATCATCGCCGCGCTTCGCATCACTCCTTCGGGCCGAGGTACTTCACCGCCGCCGTCGACAGCGCGCCGCCGAGCACACACGGCAGCCCGAACTGGACCTGCCCCAGTGCGGCGGCCCCCACGCAGCCGAGCGCGAGCGCCGTCGTGCCGGCTTGGCCCCAAAGGTTCCAGTTGCGGAAGTCCGCCGAGCCCTTGCGCTTTATCTCGTCGATCGAGGCCATCGCCTCCTTGCGGATCTTCGCAGTCTCGTAGGTCTCCGCCGCTTCGATCACCTCCCGGAGCGGGATCAGGATCTCCTTCGGCTGGTTCCGGGCCTCGTTCTGCAGGATCGACAACAGCTCCTGGTCGCGTGTGGCGTTCACCGCCAGCGTCAGCTTCACCATGCTTCCCGTGGTGAGCTTGTCGACGTTGTTCGGGTCTTTCGACCACGGCAGCGCGGTGATGATGCGCTGGATCGGCTTCGGCGAGCCGGTCGCGAAGTAGTAGCCCCAGAGCGTGTCGAGCGCCGCCGGGCCCGAGTCGATCGGCATGTCCATCAGCGTCGGCGCCTTGCCGAACAGGTGGCGGTCGATCAGCACTTTCCTGGCCGGCATCCGCTCGACGAACTTGCCGAGCAGCCCCTTCCAGTCGGGAAGGTCCGAGTAGGCGATCGCCCGGATAATCAGCACCTGGTCCTCGGGTCGCATCGGGAACATCGCCGTGACGAGCTTCTCGGCCTTCTTCGGGTTGGCGCCGAGCACGCCGGCCGTGAAGCCGACGTAGACGCCGGCGCTGTCGAGCTCGCGCAGCACGCCGAGCGTGCTCATGG
>JBIOVC010000252.1:0-13589 GCA_044867545.1 Hyphomicrobiaceae bacterium
CTCGAGGACGTGGCGCGGGAAGTGGTTCGACGTCCCCCCGAGCGGCAGCGGCAGTCCGATCCGCGCCAGCGCCGGCAGGATCGCGTCGAACAGCGCGGAGTATTCGAGCGTGAACTGGCGGGTGAGCCAGCTCGCCCGTGCGTTGTAGGTGTTGAGCTGCGCCTGCACGCAGACGAGCTCCGCGTCGGCTGTCCCGAAGGCGGCCAGCGCCCGCCTGAGCTGGTCGGGCTCCGGCAGATCCTCCGCATCGTAGACCGCGACGTACTGGCCGCGCGCGATCTGCAGGCCGTAGTTGAGCGCCTTCGGCTTGGTCTGGGGGACAGCATCCGGCACGACTGCCACGCGGACATAGCCCGGCAGGTCGAGCGCCTCCGCTACCCGCCGGGTCTCCGTGTCGCTGTTCTCCAGGATCAGGATCACGTCGAGCTTGGCCGGCGGATAGTCGAGCGTGCGCACGGCGCGGATGAAGTCTGCGAGCACGTCGGCCTCGCGCAGCATCGGCACCAGGATCGTGTAGATCGGCAGCTCCGCATCCGGCACCCGGCGGACAGGCTGCGCCTGGCGGACGCTGCCGCCGGCGATCAGCGCCAGCATCCGAAGCGCGACGACGAACAGGAACGGGAGGGTGATCAGAGCGATCAACGTCTCCAGTGTCGCTGTCGGCGCTGCGATCAGGGCGGCCGCAATGCCTCCGAACGCCGCGAGCCCTGCTAGAGCCTGCCATCGCCAGACCGGCGCGCCTGCTGAGTAGTCCGGAAAGCGCTGCAGGAAGCTGCGCGCTGCGCGCTCCGCGCGCTCGGCGCGGCTGACAGGCAGGTCCGCCCACTCGGCGGCCGCCGGCGAGACGAGCAGCACCGCGCGGCCGGCGGCACGCTGAACTGCGACCAGCCGGCCAAGCTCGGCCGGCCGGCCGGCGGTCCCATCGAGGAGCACGGTGTAGGACGCGGATCGGGCAGAGGCCCGCGGCGTTCCCGTCAGGTGGCCCGAGAGCGCTTCGACATAGCGGTCCGCGCCGACCCACCCGCGCGCCAGCAGCACCTCGTGCGGCGCGACCCCTGTGATCTGCGCCTCGCGATCAGCCCGCACCAGTGTGTCGCGATCGACTAGGCCCTCGAGCAGGAACGCATATTCGTGCTCGGTCCGTTCGGCGAGCGGCTGTCTGACCTGACCGCTGATCGTCGCTCGCACCGCTTCCTGCGCTCCCCCGAGCGCGTGCGATCACCCCGCACGCCCGCCACGCCCCGCTGGCCGGACTTTTCTCTTGCCCGCACAAACAATCTAGATTCGGATCGGACCGCGCACTAGTGTCCTGATCGCGAAATTCGTCTTACTGCGCCGCGAAAGAGGCGGTCTCGAACCATCCGCCCACGTACGCCGATGAGCAACCTGATGCACCGCAATCGCCCTGAGCGAGGACGGCCGAGGTCATGGCTCTGCCGAATCGCGCCGGTCGCGCTCGCCCTTGCGCTATTGTTGCCGGCGCTCGACCTCGCCGCGCAGACTGCCAAGGAGCCCGAGCAGCCGGGCCGCCGTGTCGTATTGCGGTTCGTGACCACCAACGACTTCCCGCCGTTCAACTTCGAGGATGAGGACGGCGTGCTGACCGGCTTCAACGTCGACCTCGCTCGCGCCCTGTGCCTGGAGCTCGATCTGCCCTGCGATGTCAGCGTCCGCCCCTGGGACCAGCTCTTCGGCGCCGTCGCGCGCCGGCAGGCGGACGCGGTGATCGCCGGCCACATCGTCACCGCCACCGCGCTCGCCAGCGTCGACTTCACCGACCGTTATCTGCACACTCCCGGCCGGTTCGCCGCCCGCCGCGATGCCTCCGACCTCGAGATCACGCCTGATGGGCTCGACGGCATGCGCATCGCCGTCGCCAGGAACACGACCCACGAGGCCTATCTGCAGGCATTCTTCCGGGCGAGCGTGATCGAGCGCTTCGAAAGCCCGGAGCTTGCCCGCGATGCGCTGATGGAGAAGAAGGTCGACGTCATCTTCGACGACGGCATCGGTCTCAATCTGTGGACCAATGGAACTCTCTCCAAGGAGTGCTGTGAGATCAGGGGCGGCCCGTTCCTGGAGCCCAGGTTCTTCGGCGACGGCATCGCGATCGCGGTGGCCAAGAACGACCGCGCGCTCCGTGCCGAGCTGAACCAGGCGCTGCGCAAGATCCGCGCGAGCGGCCGCTTCGAGGAGCTGCTCCTGCGCTACTTCCCGGACAAGGTGTTCTGAAGCTCGTTACGGGGGCGAGAGGGCATCGTCCGTCCTCGGTTCCTCGGTATCCGGAGCGCAACTCACCCCTCGTAGTTTCGTTCTACATGCGGCATATTGGCGTCGGCTGCCGACCCGATCGGGGAGGGCCCGGCTGCTGCTGCTTTAGGCTCAATGCTGGGCGGTTCTCACATGGCGATGGTGTGGTTTGCGTTGGGCTTGGCGGCGGCAACGCTGCTGATCCCATTGTTGTTGCGCACGCTGATCGATCCAGCTTTCCGCATCTGGCCGACGCCCGAGCCCGACAGTTGGCAAAGCCGTGTGTTCTGGACGCTGTTCCGCACGCTCAACGCCGCCGCCTTCGCGACCGCCGTCGCCGGCGAGCCGGGGTTCCTCGACCTGTCCGATGCCGTGCGCCTGGCCGGGCTGTTCGTATGCGTACTATCGGGCGGTCTCTACCTCTATGCCTTGATCGCGCTCGGCCGCGACAACACCTACTGCAGCCGCGACGGGCTGGTGACCCAAGGCATCTACCGCTGGACCCGCAATCCCCAATACGCCACCGTCATCCCGGTCTTTGCCAGCCTTGCCATCGCGGCCGACAGTGGTATGACCTACACCTTGTGCTTGGCGCTGGCCTGCGTCTACGTCCTGATGGCCCTGGCGGAGGAGCCCTGGCTGGAAGCCGCGTATGGCTTGTCCTACCTCCAGTACTGCAGGCGGGTCCCGCGCTTCTTCAACTGGCATCGGGCATGGGTCCTGCTGCAGACCAGTCTGCGCCACGTTCAGCGTCAGCTCTTGCCGAGACTCCTGGACCAGACCGGGAATGTCCTGGTTTCGACCCTGAACAGCAGAAAACGTATGTAGCGAAGGCACTTTGTCACACTCCTGAAATCCGAATCCCCTTCACCTGGAGCCGGGGCAGTCTCAAGGTCTAGGCCGATCGGGAGAGCATGACGCATGGCACACTACGCTACATTGTTCATATCGGACGTCCATCTCGGCACACGCACCTGCCAGGCCGAGATGCTGATCGATTTCCTGCAGCGCCACGATGCCGACACCGTCTACCTGGTCGGTGACATCGTCGACTTCTGGCGCATCCGCCGGGGCACCGTTTGGCCGCAGAGCCATGATGCCGTGCTGCAGCTGATCCTGCGCAAGGTGCGCGGCGGCACGCGCGTCGTATTCATTCCCGGCAACCACGACGAAGGCCTGCGCGACTACTGCGGCACCCGCTTCGGCGGCATCGAGATCGTACGCGACACCATTCATGAGACCGCCGGCGGCAAGCGCTACCTCGTCATGCACGGCGACGAGTACGATGTGGTCGTGCGCTATCCGCGCTGGCTGGCCTTCCTCGGCGACCGCGGCTATGCGGCAGCGCTCGCCGTCAATCTGCCGCTCAACTGGGTGCGCCGGCGGCTGGGCCTCGGCTACTGGTCGCTGTCAGCCTACCTCAAGCATCGCGTCAAGAGCTGCGTCAATCACATCGGCGAGTTCGAGCGCGCGCTTGCTGAAGCAGCCGCGCAGCGCAGGGTCCACGGCGTCATCTGCGGCCACATCCATCATGCCGCCTCGCGCCAGATCGGCGACGTCCACTATGTGAACACCGGCGATTGGGTGGAGAGCTGTACGGCGATCGCCGAGACCCATTCCGGCGAGCTGGAGATCATCCGCTGGCTCGAGGTGACGGCCGCTCGCGAGCAGGCGGCGGACGAGCCGTCGCCGCTCGAGGTCGCGGCCTGATGCGCCTGCTTGTGGCCACCGACGCTTGGCGGCCGCAAGTCAACGGCGTGGTGCGCACCTATGAGCGCTTGGAGCTCGAGCTCCGCGAGCTGGGCGTGGAGCTGGCGTTCCTGACGCCAGCCGAGTTCCGCACCGTGCCGTGCCCGACCTACCCTGAGATCAGGCTGGCGCTGCCCGGCTATCACTACGTGATCGAGCGGCTTGGCTGCATCAATCCCGACGCGGTCCACATCGCCACCGAGGGCCCGATCGGATGGATGACGCGGGGCTACTGCCTCCGGCGCAACATCCCGTTTACGACTGCCTTCCACACCCGCTTCCCCGAATACCTGGCCTCGCGGTTCAGGTTTCCGGAGGGCTGGACCTACGCGATCGAGCGGCGCTTCCACAACGCCGGCGCCGGCATAATGGTGGCGAGCCCGAGCCTGGCGGCCGAGCTCGAGACGCGCGGCTTCCGGCGCACGATGCACTGGACGCGCGGCGTCGACGCCCGGCTGTTCCGGCCCCGCGATGTGCGCCTCTTCGGCGAGGGACCTGTCTTCCTCTACGTCGGCCGGGTGGCGGTTGAGAAGAACATCGAGACCTTCCTCCGCCTCGATCTTCCGGGCAAGAAGGTGGTGGTCGGCGGCGGGCCGATGCTGGCCGCGCTCCGCGCGCGGTATCCGAGGGCGATCTTTACCGGCAAGAAGCTCGGCGAGGAGCTGGCCGAGTGCTACGCTTCCGCCGACGTGTTCGTCTTTCCGAGCCTCACCGACACCTTCGGCATCGTGCTGCTCGAGGCGATGGCATCGGGCCTGCCGGTTGCGGCGTTCCCCGTCACCGGGCCGATCGACAACGTGGTGCACGGCAAGACCGGCATCCTCGACGCCGATCTCCGCGCCGCCTGCCTTGCAGCGCTCGCGCTCGATCGCTCAGTCGTGCGCGCCGAGGCGATCAGCCATGACTGGTCGGCGTCCGCCCGCATGTTCCTGTCGAATATCGAGAGCGCGCTGTTCGCGCACCAGGGCCGCCGCGTTCCCGCTCGCCGCCGCCTGCTTCCCCGCCCGGTGCGCCCGACCTGAGCGGGCCCGCCTATCGTCCCCGCTCCACGCCGCGCCCGAGCCGCCACTTCTCCTCCTGTACGCGGATGTCGGCGAGGATCCGGTCGAGCAGCAGGCAGGTGCGCCGGAAGAGGTCGGAGTCCTCGCGATAGTCGGCCGGCGCGAAGAAATCGCAGCGGCCGGCTTTGAACAGCTCCACGCACTTCGCCCGGCCCTTGCCGGGCCTATGCACGGCCACCGCATGGCCGCCGTTCTTGCGCATCACCGCCATCGAGGGAACGTCGGTGTCGCCGTCGCCGAAGTAGATCATGTTGGCGAACGGAATCGGCCGCTCGCCCTCGGGCATGTGCTGGTTGATGCTCTGCCCCAAGTCCTCCACGCCCTTGTTGATGCGGAACAGGTACTGCGTCTTGCCGGTGTCGGTAATCACTCGCTTCGGATAGGGCAGCTCGTAGGCCTCGAACCAGTATTCCGAGGCGAACACGTTGTGGAAGCGCTTGTAGATGCTGGTGCCCTCCACGATCTCGGCAAGGCCCGACGAGATCAGGTAGTGCCTAAGCTGTACGCCATGGTTCTGGGCATGCTCCTTGACGTAGTGGGCGATGGCGTCGAACCAGGTCTCGACGCCGGGGTAGAACTCCACGCGCTTGCCCTGATCGACAAGCGCCCGCCGGTCGATGTTCACGCCCTTGGCCTTTGCCTTCTCGTAGAGAAGGCGCATGTAGGCGATAAGAGGATCGGCGCTGTCTTTCCTGGCGCGGGCGTTGCTCTCTGCCCAGAATTCTGCCGGATCGACGCCGATCTGGGGCAGGAACGCGTATTCCTGCATCGGCCGCGGCGAGAGCGTGCCGTCGAAGTCGTAGACGAGCGCGATCGTCTTCTTCTCGAACACGGCCTTGCGCGGCTCGCGCCTCGCGTGCGTGTCCACATCGTCCGTCTCGCCGCTCCGGGCAGTAGTGCGTTCCGTCATCTGCATGTGCGCGCCTCGCGGCTCACTTGATCCCACATGCAACCTTGGCCTGATTCGCCGGCGCCAAGAAGGCGCGACTGCAGGTGAGTCAAGGAAAGGGCAGGCCCTGCGAGAGCCTGCCCTGCGTTTGGCCGCGGGTGGGTCGATCGAAGTGAGACCCAGCAGCCTGGCCTACTTCGCGACGTATGAGCGATGGATGAAGCCACCAGCCGCGCGCGCCGTCTCCATGTAGACCGCCTTGTCGGCGTCCCGCGCCTCGCGCACCAGCCGATCGCCGACCGGCGTCGTCCGCGCCCGTCCGTCCTCGGCTTCCTTGAGGAAGGTGCGGACCATGTCGGCCGCCGGCGCAGGCGCAACCGCCTGGGCCGTAGCGTTCTTCTCCGCGATCGCCTCGGTGGCGCTTGCTTCGAGCAGCTTCGGCCACATCTTCCGGAACAGGCCGTTCGACGGATACATCTCGGCGCTGTTGATCTGGCCATTGATGGCGAAGGCATAGCCGACGATGTCGTCGCCGCTCTCACCAGCCGCCTTGAGCGCCGCGATGTAGGCGGCGCGCGCCTCCGCGAGCCGCTCGTTCTCGAGGCTGAGCTGCAGGCTCGAGGCCGATTGCGGTGCTGCTACCGGAGCGCCGAGGTTGGCGGAGAGCTTGCGCTGCGCGTCGGCGACGCTGGCCCAGACCTCGGACTGGCGGCTGATAGCGCCGCCGCCGTCGGGGAGCCCCTGGATCGGAATTCTGCCGAACGTCGAGTTGAGGCCGCTCGGCGCTTCGCCGGCCGGCCGGTACTGGGCCTGCTGACGCTCCGGCGGCGGCGTCAGGATCGCGAGCTTGGCGTCCCGCGAAGGCATGGAGCTGGTGGCGCTTGCGAACGTGCCGGCGTGCTCGCTGCCGCGCTGTGCCCAGCGGCCGCGCTCGACGCAATAGGCGCTGATGTTCATCTTGCCGGACTTCGGCGGCAGCACCAGGCTGACCGTCAGCACGCGGTCCTGCCGGCCGCCTTTCACGATGTCGCCGGCCTGCACGAACACTTCCTCGCTGCCCGTGTTCTCGATCGAGAGCTGGCTGACGCTCCCGGTCTCGTAGACGGTCACCTGCCCGCGTTCGAGCGCTTCCTGCAGGGTCAGCGGCACCGGACCCGGCGCCGAGGGGCCATGGAAGAAATAGATCGCAATGTTCTCGTGCGTGAACGGACCGGAGATGCGCATGGCTTCACTCCCGGCTGCGGTAGAGGCGAGACCGCTGACGAGCGGCGCCGCAAACACCGCAAGCAGAACGATCGGATGCCAACTCATAAGTCACCTTTCTTGAAACGGAGCCCGTCCCCAGCAGTCAGCACAGTCGCTCTGATTTGGGTCCGATGTTCGCTCGACGCGCGGCGAATCCGTGACTTTCTGGCGGCTGAAAGCACCAGGAAAGAGTCGGTCAGAACGGAAATGGTCGGACTGCGGATAGCCGCTCAGATGCGCGCGTCGCTGTCCTCGGCGGGCAGCACGCCCTTGAGGTCATAGATGACGCCGCCCGGCACCAGCAGCCGGCGCAGTGCGACGGCGCCGAGCGCCGCGATCGCCTCGTGCTTCACCGCCAGCACGACCGCGTCGTAGGCCGCATCGGGCAGCGTGTTGGCGATCAGGATCCCATACTCGTGCCGCGCCTCCTCGGCATCGGCCAGCGGGTCGTAGACCGCGACCTCCTGCACGAATCCGGCAAGCTCGCGTACGAGGTCGGCGACCTTGGTGTTGCGCGTGTCCGGGCAGTTCTCCTTGAAGGTGAAGCCCATCACCAGCACGCGCGCACCGTCGACCCTGATCCTGCGCTGGACCAGCGTCTTGACGATGTCGTGCGCGACGAAACCCGGCATCGCATCGTTGATGCGCCGTCCGGCGAGGATCATCTCCGGGTGGAAGCCGATCGATTGCGCCTTGTGCGTCAGGTAGTAGGGGTCGACGCCGATGCAGTGCCCGCCGACGAGCCCCGGCGAGTAGCCGTGGAAGTTCCACTTCGTGCCAGCCGCCTCGAGCACCTCGCGGGTCTCGAGCCCGAGCCGCTTGAAGAGCTGGGCGAGCTCGTTGATGAGCGCGATGTTGACGTCGCGTTGGATGTTCTCGATCACCTTTGCCGCCTCCGCGACGCGGATCGAGCTCGCCTTGTGCGTCTTGGCAGTGATGACGCGCGAGTAGATGCGGTCGATCAGGTCGGCGGCTTCCGGCGTCGACCCCGACGTGATCTTGCGGATCTCGGGCAGCCGGTGCGCCTTGTCCCCGGGGTTGATCCGCTCGGGGCTGTAGCCGGCGAAGAAATCGCGGTTGAAGCGGAGACCGGAGACGCGCTCGATGATTGGAACGCAGATCTCCTCGGTGGCGCCCGGATAGACCGTCGACTCGTAGACCACCACGTCGCCCCGGCCGATCACCCTGCCGACGGTCTCGCTCGCCCGCTCGATCGCGGCGAGGTCCGGCCGCTTGGCGGCATCGATCGGGGTTGGCACCGTTACGATGTAGACGTTGCAGGCTTTGAGGCCGGCGTCCGCGGTCGTGAACGACAGCCCGCTCGCGAGCCGCAGCTCCTCCTCGGTGAGCTCCCGCGTGCGGTCGATGCCGCGTTTCAGATCCGCGATCCGGTTTTCCGAGATGTCGAAGCCGGTGACCGGAAAGTGCCGCGCCAGATAAGCGGCGAGCGGCAGCCCCACATAGCCGAGGCCAATCACGCCGATCGCGACGTTTTCAATCAGCGGTAGCGCCGCGACAGAGGGCGACGGTTCGGCCGAGGCCGCCTGCGGCGCCTTTGATCCATGCGACTCGGTGCCGGCGGCGGCCTGACGCTTACTCATGGGAACCCGCAGGTGGCTATCTTCGCTCAGATACCGCGAGTTAGCAGCGGCTGCCAGCCCTTTCGCGGACTATGATTTAGGCCGCCTGCCGAGTTAATTGGGCCCCTAAACGAGCAACAGGAGCGCCACCCCGCTGGCGCTCCTGCTGCTATTGCCCCCTCTCGGCAATTGGACACCGGTCGGTGCCGCGCGGGGAAACATGCCGCCGCGGCCGTGCACGTGCAAGACGATTTGCGACAGTCTCGCAACGATCCGCCGACCGCGGATTATGCAGCGATCTCAATTGCAACAACCCCGCCCAATTTGCCTTTGCCGCCACACTCCCGCCTGGATTCAGGCCCCCGGGCCGCCACGCCCCACGCGATTGAAAACTCAGCACCATTTGGTCCGTCGCCGTGGCGCGGAGCGGTCGCGCGCAGGGATGCCGGCCGGCACGCCCGCCGACCGGCGTCTTGTCCACAGCAATTGCAAGTGCGGCGCCGGAAAGTCACGGTGCAGCAGGATCACAGGCAAGCGGCTGCGGCGGGCGGGAGCTGAGCGGGCGAGCCCCGATGAGACCGCGACCGCACGTCACGGCACCTGCCGTGTCCGATTTCTGTTTCTCAGCCCACCACCCGACGCTAGCATGATGGTGCATGCGTGATCTGCCGTCCCGGCCAGCGCCGGGAGATGGTGGGGGCGCACGCCGTTGGACGGCAAAATCCTAAACAACTCAGGGCGATGGGAACGCGCGATGGACTTGGTGTTGGCTGACGCAGGCGGGCTTGGAATGCTGGAGAGCTTCTTCGGCGAAAATGCCGAGACCGCGCTGCAGATCCTGAAGATCATTGGCATCAACATCATCCTGTCCGGCGACAACGCCATCGTCATCGCGCTCGCTTGCCGCGCGCTGCCGCCCAAGCAGCGGATGATCGGAATCATTCTCGGCGCCGGCGCCGCCGTGGTGCTGCGCATCATCTTCACGGTCGGCATTCAGCTCCTGCTCGGCATCCCGTATCTGAAGCTGGTCGGCGGCATCCTTCTGCTCTGGATCGCGGTCAAGCTGCTCACTTCCGAGGAGGCCGACGAGGGTAGTGTGGCTGCGGGCGGCAGCCTGTGGGAGGCCGTCAAGATCGTCGCCATTGCCGACATCGTCATGAGCCTCGACAACGTGCTGGCGATCGCCGCCGCGGCCGGCGATAAGACCTGGCTCGTGATACTCGGACTGGTCATCAGTATTCCGCTGGTCGTCGGCGGTGCAACCTTGATCATGGCGCTGCTGACCCGATACCCGATCCTTGTCTGGGCGGGCGCAGCCCTGCTCGGCTGGGTCGCAGGCGAGCTTCTCGCCACCGAGCCCGTGATCGTGCCCTACGTGGAGCAGGCGGCCGCCGCGCTCGGCGTCGCCCCGAAGCTCATCGCCCGTGGCTTGGAGGCCTTGGGCGCCCTGTTCGTGGTCCTGGTCGGCTGGCAGCTCCAGAAGCGGGCCGCCAAGCACGAGGTGCACCGTCCTGCCGAGTAGGACGGTGCCCGGCGGCCTTTGGTTAAGGCCCTGGAAATGGTGCCAAATCTATTGTCCCCGGTGACACGCTTCGCCGGGGACGATGATTGATGCGCCACGACTACAGACCGACCCCAATATTTTGCCTCTCCAGTCCCGGTCTCGGCCGGGGCTTTGCACATTGCGCGACTCGGGGAGTAGAAGGGATCGAGTGCGTGCGTCTCCCGTTGATTCGACCATGCCGCACATGGACTTCGGCGTCGCCCCGACGCTCCAGTCTGAGATCGTCACAGCCCTGCAGCAGCTCAAGACGAGCGTCCGGCCGGACGTCCCGGAGGCCGACGTGAGGGTCGATCTGCTCGATACGCTGCGTCACCGCCTCGCCGAGAAGGACAATGTCGAGGCAGCACAGCTCGTCGAGAGCGTGCGCCTCAACGGCTTGCGAGTCGCCGCCGACACGGAGCCGGGCGATCCAACGGTGAGCGTCGACCTCGGCTCGCTGACGCGTATGGTGGAGGCGATCGCCGCTCTGAAGGCCGCCGTCGCGACTTCGCGCGCCCATCCGGCCGCAGCGCCGGTCCCGGCGGCGGATCGGCTGCAGCCTATGTCGCGGGCGCCGTCGCACCTTGGGCCGACGTCCCACGAGCTCGCCAAGGTCTCGCGCGAGGCAGAGGGCCGCGTGCGCGCTCTGCTCGAGAGCGAGGCGGACCCCAATCGCCAGTGGCAGCGCGTTGTCGCGTTGATCGGCGAGGATGCCGGCCATCCCCCGCGCGATCTCGAGATCGATCTGTCCGACAACTCCTTCCTGTATTCGCGTTGAAGCGACTGAACCGCGGGGGCCCTTGCCATTGCGCCCGGTATTTCCGCAATACATTCTTGGCACTGACGCCTTCATCAGCTGCTGCATCCATCGCGACAGCGAGCCCTATCATTGGGTGTGGAATCCGATGAGCGCGAACCTGCACGAGCGTGGTGTCGTCATCAGCGCCGCCACCATCGAGCAGGTCCACGACCAGATCCGCCGCATCGCCACTTCCGATCGTCGTGAGGACCTTGACGCCGCCAAGCATCTCCAGAACAGCATCGACAAGGTCGCCACCCTGTTCCGGCAGAAGCGCTGTATCCTGCCGATCACCGACGACCTTTTCGTCTACGCCAACGTCGCGCTGGACTTCTCGGTCCCCTACCGCCGCCGTGACGGCAGCACGCAGACCCTCGGCTTGCTTGAGAAGATCGTGCTCGCGACCGCCATCGTCGGCTATCGCGACCAGCCGCTCTGGCTGATGGACTACGCGCAGCCCGATGCGTTCCCCCGCCTGGCGCACGATCACGGCCTCCACGTCTACGAGTTCCAGCACCGTATGCAGCGCGAGATTCGGGGAGTTGCGTCGTGAGCCTGGAGAAGCGTCGCTACAACATCCTGTGCCTGTCGGGCGGCGGCTACCGCGGTTTGTTCTCGGCCGCACTGCTCGACAGCATCGAGCGCGGCTATCGGCTGCAAAACCTCGCCAGCCACTTCGACCTCATCATCGGCACGTCGACCGGCGGTCTCGTTGCGGCCGGACTTGCCGGCGGCCTGCCGCCCTCGCGCATCGTCCGCGGCTTCGAGGCGCACGGACCCAGGATCTTCCCGTCCCACTCCGATCTGCGCCGGGCTTATCGGAAGCTGACGTTCCGCTCCCAGTACGACCCCAAGCGGATCAGGTCCGCGGTCCACTCCATGCTGGGTGACCTGGCGAAGTCCTACATCGAGGAGCTGCCCGGGCCGCTCGCCCTCGTCACCGTCAGCCGGATGACGCAGAGCCACCGCATCTTCTGCAGCAGGCCGTTCGCCGAGCGCGGCATCACGCCAACGAGGCTCGGCGACGCGCTGCTCGCCACCACCGCCGCGCCGACCTATTTTCCCGAGCACAAGATCGAGTTCGACTGGCTGATCGACGGCGGGCTCGCCGCCAACGCGCCGAGCCTGATCGGCATCTCGCTGCTCCGCCGCAAGCTCGCGCTGCCCGCCGAGAAGATCCACGTCCTCCACATCGGCACGGCCTCGCCGTCGACGCCGCAATCCTTCGACCGCCACGGCCTCTACTCGTTTGGGCCGCGGGCGCTCTGGCGGCGCGCGATGAACACGACGCGCGACCTCGTCCTGCTCACCATCGAGGCGCAGGAAAGCCTCGCCATGGAGATCGCCCAGGCCTGGATCGGCGACCGCTACATCTATATCGACGCTTCCGACGAGGACAGCCAGGGCGACGAGCTCACCCGCCTCGATAACGCCACGCCCGAAGCCACCAAGAAGCTGCGGTGGCTCGCCGAGCAGACCTGGCTCCAGTGGCAGGACCAGCCGGCGCTCCGCTCGTTCTTCGGCACCAGCCAGCCTATGGTGCAGTCCCCTGCGGCCGCCCAGCCGATGCCGCGCCGCACGCAGCCTCCCATCGCCATCGTCCGCTGACAGGCGCGCGGCGTCTCCGCTCACCCGTCTCCCATCACCAGCCCGTAGTCGGCGCCGAGGTGCAGCATCGCCCGCTCGGCGAGCGCGGTGACGGTCAGCAGCGGGTTGACACCGAGCGAGCGGGGGATGACCGAGCCGTCGGCGACGTAGAGACCGCCATGCACGGCAGTGCCGCCGGCCGCGCGGTCGAACAGGCGCCCCTTGTGATCGACCACGCCGTCGGCCGCCTCTCGCCCCATCCCCGCACCGCCGAGCGGATGCGCGGTCGCCGGCTGGCGGCCGAGCACGGAGCCGGCGAGCGGGTTCTTGACGTAGGAGCCGCCGACCGCGCCCACCAGCCGCGAGAGCACCTCGTCGAGCCGCTTCTGCACCGGCTCGTCCTGCGCGCCGGGCCAGGAGAGCACGAGATCGTCGCCTTCGAGCAGAAGGCGACCGGCCGCGGTGTCGTGCGAGACCGCGAAGAACGTCTGCAGACTGGCGAACGGCCCCTTGTAGACCCCGGCGACGAGACTCTGGATCGCGCCGAGCAGCCGCCCGTTCGGCAGGAACATGACGGGCAGCGCTGGCGCGATCGAGGATGGCAGCGCGCCCTCCTGCACGCAGAGCTCCTGATCGAGGTTGCCGGCGTCGCGGATCTCGATCTGCCCCGAGACGGTCGCGCCGACCGGCGGCAGGTCGCCCTTCGGCGGATGGCCGATGCCGACCGCGTTGACCGGCACATCCGCGCCGTAGCCGAACGCGATGATGTCGCCGTTGGCCGAGAACCGTTGGCCGAGCTTGTCCGACAAGGCGAGCCCGCGCTCGCGCGAGCGGAGCAGGATCTCGGTCGTGCCGAGCGTACCGGCAGCGAGCACGACGATGTCGG
>JBIOVC010000253.1:0-3996 GCA_044867545.1 Hyphomicrobiaceae bacterium
GCTGCCCGCCTGATCTGTCAATGGCTGACGGATGGGCTTGGTCGGCAATTCGTCATCGAGAACCGGCCGGGCGCCGCCGGCAATGTCGGCAGCGAGACGGCGCTCAATTCAGCCGCCGACGGCTACACGCTCCTGCTCTGCAGCGTGGCGAACGCGATCAGCGCCTCGCTCTATCAAAAGCTCAACTACAATTTCCGCGAGGTCGCGGCAGTCGCCGCCGTCAGCCGCGCGCCCAATGTGATGGTGGTCCATCCATCGGTTCCAGCGAAGACGGTTCCCGAGTTCATCGCCTATGCCAAGGCCAATCCGGGCAAGATCAACATGGCATCGTCGGGCACCGGCACATCCATTCATCTGTCCGGCGAACTGTTCAAGTTCATGACCGGAGTCAAGATGCAGCACGTGCCCTATCGCGGCTCGGCGCCGATGCTGACCGACCTGCTCGGCGGGCAGGTCCAGGTCGCCTTCGACAACCTGCAGCCGTCCATGCCGCACATCAAGTCCGGCAAACTGCGTGCACTGGCGGTGACGACGGCGAACCGCTCGGAGGCGCTGCCGGATTTGCCGACGGTGGGCGATTTCGTGCCGGGCTACGAGGCAAGCACATGGAATGGCGTCGTCGCGCCGAAGGGAACGCCAGCCGAGGTCGTCAACCTGCTCAACAAGGAGATCAACGCCGGCCTCGCCGATCCGAAGGTCAAGGCTCGGCTCGCCCTGATGGGCGCGTGGGCGCTTCCAGGCTCGCCCGCCGACTGCGCAAAGCTGATCGCCGACGAAATCGAGAAATGGGGTAAGGTGATCCGCACGGGCAACATCAGGCCAGAATGACACCGGCTGGACCCTATTCTTGTTCCGCGAATGGCGGGTGCTCGCCCCGCGCCGACAATGAGACGGCGTGATTTCATCAAGGTGATTAGCGGCGCGGCTGCCGCATTGCCACTCGCGGCGCGGGCGCAGCAGCCGACGAAGGTCCCACGGATCGGGGTCCTGCGGTTTGGTCCCGCCTCTGCTAACGCCGTCCGGGTCGAGACGCTGCGGGCCGGCTTGCACCAACTCGGCTATGTCGAAGGCAACAACGTAGCAATTGAGTTCCGGTGGGCGGAAACGGTCGACCAGCTGTCTGCGCTGGCGGCAGAGCTGGTGCGCATGAATGTCGACGTCATACTTGCGATGTCTTCGACCGAGGTGGAACCCACCCGACAGGCGACCCAGACGATCCCCATCGTGTTTGCCGTCCATGCCGACCCCGTTGGCCTCGGACACGTGGCGAGCCTGGCGCGACCCGGCGGCAACATCACCGGGCTGACAATCATTCTCACCGATCTCGTCGCCAAGCAGCTGGAGATATTGAAGGAGGCGGTGCCACAGGCGACGCGGATCGGGGTGCTGTTTAGTCCTACGGCGCCCTCCCATCGTCCTGCCCTGCAGGCGGTGGAGACTGCCGGCGCAAGGCTCGGGGTCCAGCTCGTCATGGTGCCCGTGCGAACCGGCGAGGACTTCGAGGGGGCGTTCTCAACAATGTCGCGGGAACAGGTCGGCAGTTTTCTGGTCGTGTCGGCGCCGCTCACAATTTCGCACCGCGCGCGCCTCGCCGAACTCGCACTCGAGCACCGGCTGCCGGGGATGGTCGGGAGCAAGGAGAATGTGGAAGCGGGCGGTCTCATGAATTACGGCGCGGACTTCAACGACATGTTTCGGCGCGTCGCTACCTATATCGACAAAATCCTCAAGGGTGCCAAACCAGCCGACCTGCCCGTGGAGCAGGCGTCCAAATACGAGCTGGTCATCAACCTCAAGACCGCCAAGGCGCTCGGGCTCGATGTGCCGCCGATGTTACTCGCCCGTGCCGATGAGGTGATTGAACGAAGTGCGCCCTGTATGCGTGTGTCGCCAGTGGCGGTAGGAGCCACCCGGAGAGTTGTCGATTGCTCCGGTAGCTGACGAGCGGCTTGGATGGGCAACCATCTGGGTTGAAGCCTCGTGACAAAGGCCGCCATGGGCGGTCGAGCAATTCAGCGGGCCGTAACACGAGTGAAGTCCGAGCAGGCCCCGAAAGTCCTAATGCGGATGCCGACCCGCCTTCATTTCGGGGAAGGCCGCGCGAACGGGGAAAGTAATCGAGCGACGCACCCGTTCGATCCGCCGGGGTAATGGGCACGGCACGTTGGAAAGGTGACGCAGGTTATCAGGGGAGACCCGTTTTGGGCGAGGGTAGCGGCCTCAACGTCGCTGTCAGGCGACGGTTCAGACGGGAATCGGACAGGGTCGTATGACTGTTGAGGCCGGGTAACGCCGGCGGAGGAAAGGACCCTGACTTCCGGCGTGCTTTCGAAGATGGTGAGGGGAAGGTGATTGGCGATGAGCCTTACAACACCGGAAAAGATCCGGACCCTTCAGAGAAAGCTGTATCGTAAGGCGAAGGCGGAGCCCGCCTTCCGCTTCTACTTGCTCTACGACAAGATTCATCGGGAAGACATCCTACGCCATGCCTATGAGCTGGCTCGCGCGAATGCGGGTGCGGCAGGCGTGGACGGGATGACGTTCGCGCGGATCGAGACGTTGGGCCTGGAGGCGTGGCTGGCGGGCCTGCGTAAGGACCTCGTCTCGAAGACGTACCGGCCTGATCCGGTGCGGCGGGTGAGCATTCCGAAAGCGGACGGCGCGGGCGAGCGGTTGCTCGGCATTCCGACGATCCGCGATCGGGTGGTTCAGACCGCCGCCAAGCTCGTGCTGGAGCCGATCTTTGAGGCGGACTTCGAGGACACCGCCTACGGCTATCGCCCCGCACGTGGGGCAGCCGATGCGGTTAAGGAAGTGCACCGGCACATCCGCCGGGGCCACACCGACGTGGTTGACGCCGATCTGTCCAAATACTTCGATTCAATTCCACACTGCGAGCTTCTCAAATCGGTGGCTCGCCGGATTGTGGACCGGCACGTGCTGCGGTTGATCAAGCTGTGGCTGAAGGCGCCGATCGAGGAACAGGACGGGAAGGGAACACGGCGCATGAGTGGCGGCAAGAGCAACACGCGCGGCACGCCGCAGGGCGGCGTCGCGAGCCCGTTGCTGGCCAACATCTACATGAACCGGTTCCTGAAACATTGGCGGCGGACCGGACGCGGCGAGGCGTTCCGTGCACACGTCGTCGCGTATGCCGACGACTTCGTCATTCTCAGCCGCGGTCATGCAGCCGAGGCGCTGGCGTGGACGAAGGCAGTGATGACGAAACTCGGGCTTACGCTCAATGAGGCCAAAACCTCGGTGAGGAATGCCCGACAGGAATGCTTCGACTTCCTTGGCTACGCGTTCGGACCGCACCACGACGAGAGAGGTGGCGAGCGGTACCTGGGCGCGAGCCCGTCCAAGAAGAGCGTGCGACGGATCAAGAGCACGGTGAGCGAGCTCCTGGTTCCCCGCGAGAAGGGATCATGGCCGAACGTGCGCGATCGACTGAACCGGCTCTTGCAGGGTTGGTCGGCGTACTTCAGCTACGGGACCCGCACGCGGGCCTATCGGGCGGTTGATTACCACGTTTGCGATCGCGTCAGGCACTTCCTGCGCCATCGGCGCAAGCTGCACGGGCGTGGCACACGGAGCATCTACCCTGCTCTGGTTTTCGGGGCGCTCGGTGTTCTACAGCTTCGACGCGCGCAGCTTCAGCCACCGCCGTGGGCCTTACGATGAAGCTGGTCGGAAAGCCGGATGCCGGAAATCGGCACGTCCGGTTTGATGAGCGAGGACAGGAAACGGAGCGTTGCCACATGGCCCAAGCCACCGCGCCTGTCCTCGACTCTACGCGCCGCGAGTTCATATCGCTGCTCGGCGGCGCGGCGGCCGCGTGGCCGCTCGCGGCGGGCGCGCAGCAGCGTGAGAAAATGCGGCGCATTGGCGTGCTCATGAACTTGGCCGCTGACGATCCCGAAGGACAAGCTCGAGTTGCTGCCTTTCTACAGGGGCTGCAGGAAGCCGGCTGGGCCGTGGGCCGCAATGCACAAA
>JBIOVC010000254.1:0-4748 GCA_044867545.1 Hyphomicrobiaceae bacterium
GGCCAGGAACAGGACCAGCTCAGCGCACTCCTCGGGCAGAGCGGCGCGCTTCATCGGCACTGAGCGCACGATCGATTCCGCGTGGCCGGCAAGCGCCTCACGCGAGAAGCTCGTGTTGGCGACGTGCCCCGGGTGGATCGAGTTGACCCGGATGTTCCAGTCGACGAGGTCGATGGCCGCACTCTTGGAGAGACCCCGAAGCCCCCACTTGCTGACGCCGTAGGCGGTGTCGTAGTGCGCCATGAACGCCGCGGTGGACGACACGTTGATGATGGAGCCGCCGCCGGACTCTGCCATCAGCGGTGCGCAGGCCTGGATCCCGAGCAGCGGGCCCGTCAGGTTGACGGCGATCGTTCGGTTCCAGTCCTCGAGCGTCGAGGCCATCAGGTTGCGCCGTGTGGTGATCCCAGCGTTGTTGACCAGGACGTGAAGGCCGCCGAAAGCGCTACGCGCACGATCGGCCACCCGCGCCCAGTCCTCCTTGCGGCTGACGTCATGCTCGACAAAGCGTGCGGCCCCTCCCGCCACCTGAATCGACCTCGTCAGCTCCTCGCCCTTGCGCGTTTCGAGATCGGTCAGGATCAGCGAGCAGCCTTCGCGGGCGAAGGCGTGAGCATCCGCAGCGCCCTGCCCCCCGGCAGCACCGGTGATGATGGCAACCTTGCCCTCCAAACGTCCGGCCATTCGCCTCCTCCATCTTCCAGATGCGTTTTTCGCATCTTAGTATTGATTTTCGGATCGTGATACAGCGTCCCCCGCTTGGCGTGAGATGCATCATCCCGCACGAAAGGCGGGCTGCGGTGCTGCGGGGTCCGAGCTTAGCCCATCCGGCATTTTATAGTATGAGTTGAAATCCTATAATGCTGTCGATAGTCTTGCGACTCCACGCACGTGGTCGAACCCGGCGTCGGCACCAAAACAAAACAGAGGGGAGGACCAAGGATGATGCGAAAGCTGCCCGTTGCGTTGGGCGCCCTCGCCGTGGCCATCGCCGTGAGCCCACAGGCTGAGGCGCAGAAGAAGTGGCCGGTCGACGGCATGACGATCATAGTGCCCTTTGCGCCGGGCGGCGCCGTCGATTTCACCGCACGCCTGCTTCAGGACGCCCTGTCCAAGAGCCTGGGCGTTTCCGTCGTCGTCGAAAACCGAGCAGGCGGCGCTGGTATTCCGGCGGCCGAGGCGCTCATCCGCGCCAAGCCTGACGGCGCAACGATATCGCTCATCGCCAGCGCGTTCGTGGCGAACTCGGTGCTGACGCCGAAAGTACCCTACGACCCGATCGCCGATACCACGCCGATCTCGAGGGTGGTCAAGAACACGTCGCTGTTCGTCGTGCAGCCCGATTCCAAGTTCACCTCGATCCCTCAATTGATCGCGGAGGCGAAGGCCAATCCTGGCTCGATCAGCTACCTGACCCCCGGCGTGGGCACGGCGCAGCATCTTGCAGGCGAGCTCTTTCAGATGCAGGCCGGCGTGAAGCTCAACCACGTGCCCTACAAGGGCGCGGGACCGGCACTGAACGATATGCTGGGTGGCCACGCCCCCCTGGCAATCATCGGCATCGGCCCCCTCAAGCCGCACATCCAGGCCGGCAAGCTGAAGGCGATCGGCATCTCGACGTCGCCGCGCTCGCCGGTGTTGCCGGAGGTGGCGACCGTTGCCGAGCAGGGCCTTCCTGACTACAGCTACGGCGAATGGTTCGGAGTTGTAGCGCCGAAGAACTTCCCGCCCGAGCTCGTAGCGCGGTTGCAGGCGGCGCTCGTCGAGGCCTCCAAATCCGGGGACTTCAAGAAGCGGCTCGAGGACCTGGGCCTCGAGGCCGAGGCCACGACGCCGGCCGAACTCAGCAAGTTCATGGCGGAGGAGCGCGTACGCATCAAGGAGATAGCCGCCAAGGCAGACCTGCTGCCCAAGTGAGATGCCGCGCCTCTCCGGCCCCCCGCCGCGGCCCCCCATGCCCGAATATTGTATTGAGCGTGGCCTCGCCTCGAGCCGGCGGACGGGGACCTTTCAATAGCAGAGTGCAGGAAATGACGGTCATCGACTTCAGGGTGAGACCCCCGTTCAAGGGATTTCTGGATACGATCATGTACACGGAGCCCGAGCGGCGGGACCGTTTCACCCGGCAGCTTGGGCTCGAGCCATCACGTGCCGCGACCGAAAAATCGGCGGAGCTGCTGCTCGCCGAGATGGATGCGGCAGGGATTGCGGCCGGCGTCGTCGTAGGTCGAAATGCCGGCTTCCTCGGCTCGGTGTCGAACGCGACCGTGAAGGAGTTCGTGGACGCCTATCCCGGCAGGTTCCTCGGCGTGGCATCGATAAAGCTCGGTGATCGCAGGAATGCCATCGCGGAGATCGACAGCGCGATCGCGTCCGGCTTCGTGGCGATCAACTTGGAGCCCACCGCCGCGCCGGTGCCGATGGAGACCGACGACCGTCGCCTCTATCCCATCTACGCGCACTGCGAGGACAGGAAGGTGCCGGTCATCCTGATGACCGGAGGAAATGCCGGACCGGATCTCCAGTACACGGTCCCGGTCGCGCTCGACCGTGTGCTGTCCGACTTTCCGCAGATGAAGGTCATCTCCGCGCACGGCAATTGGCCGTGGGTTCATCAGGTCCTGCACATCGCCTACCGCCGCGCGAACCTGTACCTGTCTCCGGACATGTATCTGGTCGATATGCCGGGCATGGACGACTACGTGAAAGCGGCCAACGGCTTCCTGTCCGAGCGGTTCATCTATGCGAGCTCGTTCCCGCTCTGCCCGGTCAAGGGCTACTACGAGTGGTTCTGCAAGCTGCCCATCCGAGCGGAGGTTCGCGAACGGATCCTCCATCGCAATGCGCTGGAGTTTCTGGGCCTGAGCCGACTCCCGGCGCCATAGAGCATGATCGTTTCAGATGGAATCGCTCAAGCGATCCATCTGAAACGTGAATCATGCTCTACATCAAAAGTTTAGAGTGCGATTCACGTCTTGCACGGAAGCGGTAATGCTTCCATGCAGGACGATCGCACTCTAGGCCGGCCTGCCCTTACTGGGCGTCACGAAAGGCATCGTCCCTTCGGCGCCGCACGTTGGGCAGAATGACCGCTCCGAGCAGCAACAGGCCGACCAGCAGAAGCGCGGCGCTCGTCGGGCGCGTGATGAAGGTGGTCGGGTCGCCCCGGCTCAGCGCCATGGCGCGCCTCAGATTCTCCTCGATCAGCGGCCCCAGGATGAAGGCCAGGAGCAGCGGAGCAGGCTCGCAATTCCACTTCGCCAGCGCATATCCGACGAGCCCGAAGATCAGCAGCAGGAAGACCGGAAACGCGGAGTTGCTGAGGCTGTAGGCACCGATGCACGAGAACACGACGACGGCGGGGAAGAACACGCGATAAGGCACCTTCAGCAGCGATACCCACAGGCCGATCATCGGCAGGTTGATGACGACCAGCATCGCGTTTCCGACCAGCATCGACGCGATCAGACCCCAGAACAACACGGGATTGGTGCTCATCACCTGCGGGCCGGGCTGAATGCCCTGGATCAGCATTGCGCCGGCCATCAGCGCGATGATCGCATTGGAGGGGATGCCCAAGGTGAGCAGGGGAATGAAGGACGTCTGCGCCCCTGCGTTGTTCGCGGCCTCGGGACCCGCCAGCCCCTCTACGGCGCCCTTGCCGAATTCCTGCGGGGTCCTGGAGATCTTCTTCTCGATTGCGTAGGAGGCGAACGACGAGATCATTGCGCCGCCGCCCGGAAGGATGCCGAGGGCTGCTCCGATCATGGTTCCGCGCAAGGCGGCCGGAAGGCCGCGGCGAACGTCGTCGCCGCTGATCCACAGCCGGCCGATCTTATCCTTGACGACGGCGCGGCCCTCCCGCCGCTCCACGTTCTTGATGATCTCGCCGATCGCGTAGATGCCCATCGCAAGGGCAACGAAATTGATGCCGTCGGCGAGCTCGAAAGACCCGAGCGTCATGCGGGCCGTGCCCGTATTCACATCGGTTCCGATCGTGGAGAGGAACAGGCCGAGCACGATCATGCCGAGTGCCGACAGCATCGAGCCTTGCGCCAGCACCAGCACGGCAATGAGACCGAGCACCATCAGAGAGAAATACTCTGCCGGACCGAAAAGCAGCGCGACGGCCGCGAGCGGCGGCGCAAACAGCGCGATGAAGAAGGTCGCGAGAACACCTGCGAAAAGAGAAGACAAGGCGGCGATCGCCAGGGCGGGACCGGCTCGGCCCTTCTGGGCCAGCGCGAAGCCGTCGATGCAGGTGACGATCGACGAGTTCTCGCCGGGAAGCCGCGCCAGGATGGCGGTCGTCGAGCCGCCGTATTGCGCACCGTAGTAGATGCCCGCGAGCATGATGAGCGCCGCGAGCGGAGGCAAATGGAAGGTGATCGGCAACAGCAGCGCAATGGCGGTCACCGGACCGATCCCGGGCAGCACGCCGATGAGCGTGCCGACCAGCACGCCGGCGAAGCAATAGATCAGGTTGGCAGGCTCCAGCACGGCGAGGAGGCCGCCCAGGAACCCGCTGAAGACATCGAGCATCAGTTGAGGACCTCAGGCCAGATCGGGATGCTGAGGCCGAGCCCCTTCACGAACAGAAGGGAGGTGCCGGCGGCAAGAAAGATGGCCAGTCCGATGCTCTCCAGCACGCGCGACTCCTCGTCGGCGAGTGCGGCGAGCAACACGGTTCCAGAAACGGCAACGGGCAGCCCGACGTGCTCGACCGTCAAGGCAAAGAATGCGACCGC
>JBIOVC010000255.1:0-2694 GCA_044867545.1 Hyphomicrobiaceae bacterium
GTGGCGGCCTCCACGTCGCTCAGGCTGACGGCGCACACCTCGCAGTGATCCTGCGTGACGATCACATCGGGCGACAGCTCCTTCAGGGCCTCGCCGTCGACGCGATAGACGGACAGGCCCTCGCGCACGATCGCCTGCACGCGCGCGTCGATCTCGGCGCTCGAGCCCTCGACCTTGAATTTGGGCGCGGTGAGCGCCGGCAGCGCCGCGACATCGGCCGGGAAGTCGCACTCATGGCTGCGCCCCACCAGCCAGTCGCGGCGGCCGAGCGCGCAGACGATCTCCGTGGCGCTGGCAATCAGGCTGACGACGCGCTTGTCGATGGTGGGCATGGCGGCCTCGGCTAGCGCTTCTGCCTCCCCCTTGAGGGGGGAGGGCGGCGCGCCATCACTTAGCCCCGTACGCGTTGCCCATCAACATCCTCGACGAAGGGGCTAAGGACGTCCCGAACAATAGATGAATCGCGATCAGTGTGCGTCGGTGTGACTCAGGGTCGGCGGATTCCTGTTTCGGGCGAACAGTTGTAGCCCGGATGGCATGATCGATGAAGATGCCATTCGCACACGATGGGATGCTGTCGGCTCGAAGCTCGACGAACGCGGGCGGCGCTTGTTTGCCGCCGGAGAGGTGAGAACGGCCGGCTGGGGCGGCTTGGCGGTGGTGTCGCGGATCACCGGGCTCGCGCGATCGACCATCAATCGCGGCGAGGACGATCTCGACGCCGCACTGCCGCTGGGCAACGGGCAAGTGCGCCGCGCTGGCGCCGGTCGCAAGGCCGCTGCCGAGCGCGATCCCGATCTCGTCCCAGCATTGCAGCGGCTCGTCGAGCCTGCCACGCTCGGCGATCCGATGCGCCCTCTGCTCTGGGTCTCCAAGAGCATGGACAAGCTGGCCGCGATCCTGACTGATATGGGGCATCCGATCAGCGCTGACACGGTGCGCAAGGAACTGGTGAAGCTTGGCTTCTCGCGTCAGTACAATCGCAAGGCCGACGAGGGTTCGAAGCATCCAGATCGCAACGCGCAATTTGAGCACATCAACGCGAAAGTCATTGCGGCACAAGCCAAACGGCAACCCGTCATCTCCGTCGATACGAAGAAGAAGGAGCTGGTCGGCAACTTCAAGAACGGCGGCTCCGACTATCGCCCGAAGGGCCAGCCGCAGCGCGTCAACGTTCACGACTTCGAGGACAAAGAACTCGGCAAGGTCGTGCCCTACGGCATCTACGACGTCACCGCCAACGCCGGCTTCGTCAGCCTCGGCATCACCAGCGACACCGCGGAGTTCGCTGTCGCGGCGATCCGCACATGGTTGAAACGCATGGGCCGCGCTCGCTACCCGAAGATGCGCGAACTAACCGTCACGGCGGATTGCGGCGGGTCGAATGGCGCGCGCGTCCGGCTGTGGAAGGTCGAGCTGCAAAGGCTCGCCGACGAAACGGCGTTGACGCTGCACGTGCATCACTATCCGCCGGGCACATCGAAGTGGAACAAGATCGAGCACCGAATGTTCTGCCACATCACGCAGAACTGGCGCGGCCGGCCGCTGACGGATCGTGTCGCGGTTGTCGAACTTATCGGCGCCACGACGACGAAGGCTGGGCTGAAGATCAACTGCGTGCTCGACGAACGAACCTACGAAAAAGGCATCAAGGTTCGCGACGACGAGATGGACGCGCTCGACATCACTGGCGATGCATTCCATCCTGAGTGGAACTATACGATCAAGCCCAGGCAGACCGCAAAGTCGTAGCAGTTATTGTTCGGGATGCCCTAGTCGCTGCTGCCCTCAGGGCTACGTCTGCTTCCGAGGCACAATACGTCCTACGTCAGCTGCTAGGCTCGCATACTGAATAATTGAGGCATGGGAGCCGAGATAGCTGTTGAGGCTGACACGGTCGCGAATGTCGTATGCGGGCACTCGGCATCCCCTCCGCGTCGCTCGTCGGCTTGCTGCCGTTCGGATCAACGATGACACTCAGCCTGCGGGGCTTGTGGCGGCGCGGGAGATCGGCCTGATGTGCGCGAACATGCTGCGGGCGTTCCAGGTTGGGAAGGCTCTTACCAGCGATGGCGGACCGTCGAGTTGAATGCGGCCCTCGCTGGTGGCTCGGGACCAGGTGAGCTGGCCGGCGTGCCATTTGACGAAGGCTTCAGCTTCGGCCGTGATGTAGAGGTCCTCGTCGAAGCCGGGATGTGTCTTGCAGATCTCGGTGTCTCCGAGCTCGATGAGTAGCCAATAGCGCTCACGGCGCGGTCGGCCGGTGAAGTCGAAACGGATGACGACGCGTCGATCGGGGAGCTGGTCCCGGCGGAGCGCGTTGCACATCGACCACAGGGCCACAAAGGGGTCGAGGTGCTCGGGGGCGATCTCGAGCCAGCGCGCACCCCACTCGCCGAGCGACTGGCAGACCGTGAAGAGGTCGTGGCCCGCAGACGTGAGCGTGTAGTGGTGCCCGCGTCCGTCGGGCTTTGCTGCCGACTCGACCACACCGAGCCGTTCGAGCTGCTTGAGCCGCTGCGAGAGCATCGTACGGGACAGTCCGGGCGCACCCTCCAGGATCTCACTGAAGTTTCCGCAGCCAAGATACAGGTTGCGGATGATCAGCGGCGTCCAGCGCTCGGCGAAAATCTCGGCGCCACGGGCGATCGGGCAGTACTGGCCGTATGTCCTCATGACAGACGTCCTCACAAC
>JBIOVC010000256.1:0-6442 GCA_044867545.1 Hyphomicrobiaceae bacterium
GGCAAGAGGAGACTTGAGAAGCTCAGAAACAGAACCGCAATCGCAATGCCGCCGCAAAAGGTCACATAAGCGACCCGGGATATTTCGGGGTCGCCTCGAGTGGTGGGACGGGCGCTGACGATCGGGCGTTGATTCATGGTCCAGGCGCTTTGCATCACGGCTGGAAAGGCTAGCGCGCTGTCCCTGATAAACGCCTACGCGGTTCCACTGCATTTTCGCGAAAATCTTAACGATTGTTGGATTCGGGGAGGCCCGCCGGCCGGAAAAGCTCTCCCTTGATCGGCGGCGGTAAATACAATTAGAAAATAACAACGCCTTCATGCCGAACATTCGGCACGAACAAATGCCCGGCCCGGAAGAACGTGTTGCCTACGCGGCGGAGTTTGCTGCGTATCAGCTTGGGCAGATCGATGAGAAACTGGGGCGCCTCATAGAAATAATGGAGCGGAAAGCCACTCAATCCTCGTAGGTGTGCGGCGTGGCCGGCTTACGCGCCACGGCGGCGCCAGTTGGCCGCCGCCGCTGTCAAGCTCAACGACCAGCTTGGGTGCCGACCAGCGATATTCGTCGGAACCAAACCCGAATCTTTTCGACGATGTTGTCGCGAGGTGATTGGTCGGCGGCTGCAACGAGATCGTCGGGTGCGGCAGGCCGGCTTAAATCAACGACGGGCGTGCTGGCGGATGGCACCGCAGGTTCGACCGGGGTCTGGTGAGCGGATCGGTCTTGCTGGGCGGATCGTTCGATGGCCTCGCACACGGCGGGACCGACACTGTCGAGAAATGCCCGTTCGTGCGGACGGGTGAGTTTCTCGACCGCTTCCTGGAAAAGCAGCCACTGCACCGCCTTGACGTCGCGCGCCAGGCTGCCCACAGGCTCGCCGATGGCTCGCATTCGCCAGAACTGCACTACTTTTGCTCTGTTGCCGACCGCATGGGAAATGGTGCCGAGACACTCGTGGATATGGACCTTGTATCCGACCTCTTCGAGCACCTCGCGCCGTGCCGCGGCGAGGGCGCTTTCGTTCTTGTTGAGTTTTCCCTTGGGGAGCACCCAGCTGTTGCATTTTCGCAATTGCACGATTGCGATACGTGGCTCACGACCACCGCGCACCACGATGCCGCCGGCCGCGAGAATCGGGGCGCGAGACTTTTCCCTACGCTTCTTCATGCAACATTCCCCGGCCAAAGCCGTAGCAAGGCCGAAATCGCAAGTTCATCTCCGCGAGAACTGCTCATGCCACACGGCATGGGCAGTTCGCCCTTTACTTCCGAATCAAGGACGAATGTTGAACGAGGGCCGGCGGATCTTCCACCGTTTCGCGCCTGCGTCGCGCCAGCCGCCTTCGATCGTGAGCGCCCGACCGCTCGCGTGCCGCGAACGGGCCGTCGCCGGTCAGCGCACATAGGCGCTGCCCGCCGGCAGTTGCTCAAGCGCACCCCGCAAAGCCGTTGGCAGGGGTTCGGTCGAGTAGAACGAGATCACAACCGGTAGCGCGTTAGGCTCGATGAGATCGCCCAACACCTGCTGGTGGCGCGCCTTGACGACGTCGACGTCGTAAGGCTGCTGCGTGGCATCGAAGGGGTCGACGACAAGGATCAGTGCATCCACCCGCAGAGTCACGGTGCCCGCCTTCTCGGCCGGATCCAGCGGCGCCTTCACGTCCACAAGCCACGCCTTGGCGACGACCGGGTCGGCGGCGAGGCCCGCGCGCAAGGTCTCGATGAGCGGCGCCGGACGTGTCGTCGGAGAATGATTGCCCGCGTCGAGGTCGTCGCAGACCGACGCATAGGCGCCCATCTCCGGCTCGCGGGCACGCGCCAGCGCACCGGCCCAGCGACGGGCGCCCTCTCGATCGCCGATCCTGTCATGGTAGCGCACGAGCCGGGCGTAGACGGGCACGCGCCAACTCGCATCCTCCCTGGCGAGCGCGCGCATGGTCTCGACGGCGCTCGCATCGCCCTCCATCAGCCGCGCCGAGGCGTACGCAAACGCGATGCTGCGGTCGTCGGTGGCCGCGGTGTGCAGCGCCGCGAGCTCGGCCAGCCCGCGTATCGGCTCGAGCTTGCGCAGCACCATCGCGCGTTCAAGCCGCCGTGCGATCGGCCAGCCGGCAACGGTCGTGGCCTCGGCCGCGAGCAACGGCGCTTCGATCAGCCGGTAGCGCATGTGCGCAACCGACCACGCGACTGCGTTCTCCTTGCGCCAGCGAGCGTTGTATTCCGCGGCGATGGTCGGCCAGAGGCCGCCGAGCAGCGCCCAACCGGCCGCCCCCTCGCGCCGAGCAAGGCTTGGCTGCACGCCGAGCGCCGCTGCGCGCTCGGCTAACCTGGGATGCGTGTCGAGCCAGTCGCGGGAGCGCGACGCCTCGGTGGCCCCGATCGTGGTGAGGATATCGGGCGGCGTCTCCTCGAAGGCGGCGATCATCCGTTCCAGCCAATTGTCCGGCGCAGTCGGCTCGGCGCGCTGCCAGCCGTGGATGATGCGCGGAAGCTCTTCGGCATGCCAGGCGCTGAATGCGTCGAGCCGTGCCAGAGCGCTGACCAGATGCTCGCCGCCGACCGCATGGGCCGCGTCCGCATCGGCCTCGTACTCGCAGCGGCGCGACCACACCATCGCGCGGCGGCTGAAGGCTGGCACGAAACTCTCGGCGAAACTGGCACCGGCACGGTCGAGGATGCTGCTCTCGCTGTCGATCTGCTCGGCGTGCGAGAGCCAGCCCAGGTGCGCCCAGTAGAGCCAGTGACCGAGCCGTCCGTGACGGCGGGAGAAATGGCCGAACTCGTGAGCGATGACGGCGCGGGCCTCGTCCTTGCCGAGCAGCGCCAGCAGCGGCGCGCCGAGCCTCAGCACGCGGCGAGTCCCGAAGAGGCCGAACAGTCCGCGTGCCTCCCGCGTGCCGGCATTGACCTCGTCGTCGAGCCGCACCTCCATCCGGCCGCCGACGTCGAGCTTCATCTTGAGGTCGTCGAGGGCGGTGTACAGCTCGGGGGCATCCTTTTGCCCGATGCTCTCGCCGCTGTCGCGATATCCGGGCCGCATCACCCAGGGCAGAAAGACGATGGAGATCGCGGCCAGTGCGTAGATGACGGCGTTGTTGACGAGCAGCACGCCGATTGCGGTCGGCGCCGCGATCGGGGCCGCGCGCACGAATGCCAAAATCGCATCGCCGGCAAGCGCCAGCAGCGCCAGCCGCATGCGGTAGAGCCCCGGGCGCGCTGCCGCGGCAGCCTCGAGACGCTGGAGTTTTTCGGGAGCAGGCGGTGGAAGGGAGATCCGCATCGGTGAGCTGTGGGATGTGCGATGACAGGAGGCGATCAGGCGGACCTGAGCGTCTGAGACCGCGCAGCCGATTTCAAGAGAATAGACCGAAGGACCTGAGCCGAATTGTGGGCCTAGCCGCCACTATCGGTTCCCGGCGGTATGCTGTTGGTCGGCCGCCACGTCGGTGAGACTGCCCTGTCAGAGAGCGACAGGCATCAGCGAGCCGGTGAACAGGACCGGGCCGGACGGCTGTCCTGTCGTCGAGCCGCCCTTGGGTTCCAAGCTGACGGCGAGCCCCGCTTTGGCCAGCGCTTCTGCGGTGTCGTGCGGCAGGGGGAGCGCCGTCGTCGTGCCGGGCCGCTCGCTCGGGAAAATCCCGAGAGAGCGGCGCTTGCCGTCCGGGGACACCAGCCAGACCTCGAGCACGTTGGCGGTGAAATCGCGGGGCGGTGTGAGGTTGAGCCGCAGCACCAGACGCCCGTCGGCAGTGTCGAGATCCGCCGTCATCATCGGCCGCTGATCCTTGTCGAGCAGCACCGCTACATGCGTCGGCCGGGAGGCCACCGCATCGACCCGGCTCGCAAGGCTGGCCAAGCGGTCGCCGAGAGCGGCGATCTCGCCCGGCACGCCCCCCAGGCCTCGGGCTGCGTTCTCGATGCGTGCCAGCCGCTCGTCGAACGCCGCGATCCGCTCCGGCGCAACACTCGGAGGGAGGAAAGCGACATAGCAGACCAGGGCTGCCGCCGTGGCCGCTGCCAAAGCAGTGGCGGCGCGCCAGAAGCCGAGGCTGTCCCACAGCCGATCGAGCCAGCCTTCGCGTACCGGCGCAGGTGCCGGCGGCGCGATCTGCCGGGCGATTTCGTCCCAGAGCTGCGCCGGCGGCTCCACGGGCGGGGCTGACTCGGCGAGGAGATTGAGCCTCAGCTCCCAGCCTTCCACGAGATCGCGCAAGTCGCGGTCGCTGGACAGCAGCCGCTCGAAACGGCGGCGGTCGAGGCCGCTCATCGCGCCGAGTGCGTATTCGGCCGCGAGCCGGTCGCGCAGTTCGGGGTCGGCGTAGTTCATCGTTCCATACAGCCCCTGAGCCGGATCAGGCTACGTCGGACCCAGCTCTTCACGGTGCCGAGTGGCGCGCCCACATGGACGGCCGCCTCCTGGTACGTCATGCCTTCATAATACACGAGCTCGAGGATCTTGCGCGGGCTCTCCTCAAGCTCGCCGAGGCACTCCTGCAGCCGTCGGGCATCGCTGCTGAGCGCCGCCAGATCGGCCGGGCTCGACAGCGGATCCTCGCAGTCCTCGATAGACGCATCATCGAGCGGCATTTCGCGCCCGCGCTGCCGCAAGACGTCGATGCATCGGTTGCGGACGATGCGGGCGAGCCACGCCATCGCGGAGCCGCGACCGGGGTCGAAGGTGTGCGCACTGCGCCAGACCAGCACGAAAGAGTCCTGCACGATTTCCTCGGCCAGTTCCCGTCTCCTGAGCATACGCAGCGCAAGGCCGAATAGTTGCGGTGCCGTTCCTTTATAGAGGCTATGCAGTGCCGTCTGATCTCCGTTGGCACAGGCCCGCAGCAGTGCCTCGCGACCCTGCGTCCTCTCCGCATCGGAAGCGGCCGGTCGGTCGTCTCGGCCGACCACCCCCTGGGAACTCTGCAGGAGCCTGATGGCCTTAGTTCCCGGCGTCTCGGCTCGCCAGCTTCTTCTGGAGGCCTTGTTCGACGACATCTGTTGGTTCGCCCTTGGGTGCCCGACCTCACCGCGCCCTCAGGGCACGAGCGGCAACGACCATGTGGGAGCGTGCGGGCTCAAGAGCAAGTTGGCGAGCACGCCTGTTGTCATCGCCTTCGACATTAGCACCAAACCGACAGACGCTCAAAGGGCGTCGCATTCGTCGTCCGCGCACTGAGTTGGCCTGACGACCGTATCGTCATTCGCCCCGCAGCTCGGCGGCGGCATCGACGACGGCACGGATGACTTTGTCGTAGCCGGTGCACCGGCAGAGGTTGCCGGCAAGCCAGTAGCGGGTCTCGGTCTCCGTCGGGTTCGGATTGCGGTCGAGCAGGGCTTTGGCCGCCACCAGCAGGCCCGGCGTGCAGAAGCCGCACTGCAGCGCCGCATGCTCCAGGAATTTCCGTTGCAACGGATGGAGATCATGGCCGCGCGCCATGCCCTCGATCGTCTCGATCGCGCGGCCTTCGGCCTCGACCGCAAGCATCAGGCACGAGCAGACCAGGCGGCCATCGACGGTCACGCTGCAGGCGCCGCAGTCGCCCGAGCTGCATCCCTCCTTGCTGCCGGTCAGATGCAGCTCGTCGCGCAGCACATCCAGCAGGGTGAGCTGCGGCTCGCACAGGAACTCCGTGGGCTCGCCGTTGATCCTTGTCGATACGTGATGCTTGCTCATCGACGCTCCCTCATTGACGTTCTTTTGCGCGCTCGTAGGCTGATGTCGCCGCTCGGCGTGCCATCACGCCGGCGACCTTGGTCCGATATGCGATCGTCCCGCGCTTGTCGTCGATCGGCTTGCAGGCGCGCCGCGCGGCCTGGTCGAGCCCGTCGAGCGCCGTGGCGTCGAGGGTGCGCCCGATCAGCGCGGCGGCAGCATCCGCGACAAGGAGCGCGGTCGGGGCCACGGCGCCCAGCACCACGCGCGCATCGGTGCAGACGCCGGCGGCGTCGAGCGTGACGCTGACCCCGGCGCCGACCACCGCGATGTCCATCTCGGTGCGCGGGATGAAGCGGAGATAGGCGTCTGCCGAGCGGGGCGGGCGCTTGGGCAGGTGAAACTCGACGATGAGCTCGTCGCGGGCGAGCGAGGTGCGGCCCGGACCCGTGACGATGCTCTCGACCGGAATCTCGCGCCGCCCGTTGGCGCCTGCCACCACGCAGGTCGCGCGCGCGGCGATCAGCGCCGGGACGCTGTCGGCCGCCGGCGATGCATTGCACAGATTGCCCGCAAGCGATGCCCGACCTTGGATCTGGGTCGAGCCGATCAGGTTGGCGGCCTCGACCACCCCGGGCCAAGCTTGCCGGAGGGCCTCGCATTCGCCGATCTCGGCGCCAGGTGTTGCGGCGCCGATCACGAAGCCGCCGTCTCGTTCGCGAATGCCGGAGATGCCGGGGATCTTCTTGGTGTCGACGATCAGGTCCGGCCGCACGCGGCCGGACCGCAG